>JAYUYU010000532.1:0-5180 GCA_043752365.1 Myxococcales bacterium
CGCGAGACGCTTGGCGAAGAACGCCGTCTATCTCGTGCTCGCGTTCTTGCTCGCAAACGTCTTTCTCTCGTACTTCGTCGGGACCGACGCGCTCCGGCGTTGGGTCTTGGAGGCGCCCACCCAGCACTGGGGCGGCTTCAGCGTCGTGCTGGCAACGACTGGTTTGGTCTTTTTCGATTTCGCCTACTTTCGAGAGCAGATGTGCACGGTCATCTGCCCCTACGCGCGCATTCAGTCGGTGCTGGTCGACCGCAGGTCGCTCGTGATTGGCTACGACGCCCGCCGCGGTGAGCCTCGAAGCAAGGGGAAGGCGAAGACTGCGGGTCACGGCGACTGCATCGACTGCCAAGCGTGCGTGGTCACGTGTCCTACCGGCATCGACATCCGCCAAGGCTTGCAGCTCGAGTGCATCGCTTGCGGCCAGTGCGTCGACGCCTGCAACTCCATCATGGCCCGCATCAAGAAGCCGCAAGGCTTGATTCGCTATTCGTCGCAAGTGGCGCTCGAATCCGGCGCCAAGGTGGCCGTGCTACGACCACGCATCGCCCTCTATGCGATCGTGCTCGCGGGTGTCGTCAGCGCCCTCTGGCTTCTGGGTGGCCAGCGGAGCGCCGCCGAAATCACCATCCTCCGCGGCTTGGGCGCACCGTTCAGCGTGAGCGGCGATGAGGTCGTCAACCAGCTTCGGCTCAAGGTTCGAAATCGCAGCCCGGGGCCCAGCGCCTTCGATGTTGACGTCGTCGACATGCCACAGGCCCGGCTGGTCGCGCCCGAGCTACCGTTGAACGTTCCGGCATCCGAGCAAGCCGTCGCAAATTTCTTCGTTATTGTGCCCCGCGCGGCCGTGAATGGCACTCGACGCGTCGAGCTGCGCGTCGGTAGTGGCCAAAGCTGGCAGGTCGTTCCCTATACCCTGCTCGGACCTGAAGGAGACGCGAGGCGATGACCAAGGGAGAAGTGCACACGAGCTCTGGGACCCTGTGGTCATGGGTACCGGCCATGCTGCTCACCAGCATGCTCGCGGGCCTGGGCACGATGGCGTTCATAGCGATAGATGATCCAAGCTTCGCTCTCGAGCCCAACTATTACGACAAGGCCGTGCATTGGGACCGTTCTCAGGCCCAAGCCCGAGACAGCCAGGCGCTCGGCCTGCGGCTCACCCTGCTCCGGCCGCTTTCAATCTCGTCGCTTGCTGAGGTCGAGCTCGTGCTGAGTATCCGAGACCGGGAGGACCTGCCCTTGCGAGGCGCCGAGGTAGACCTCGAAGCATTTCCGAACGCCTACGCGGCGCGCGTTCAGCACGTCTCGCTCCGCGAAGCCTCCCCCGGCGTCTACCGCGTGAAGCTCGCGCACGGTGTTCGTGGCTTGTGGGAGCTTCGCTTCGTCGTCGCCCAAGGGGCCTCAACCTTTCGGCAGGTGCTGCGAGTGGACGTCGCGAAGGGAGATGCGGCGTGACCGGGGCCTGGTTGGTGCCCATGGTGACCGCAGGCCTTTTTGGCAGCGCCCACTGCATTGGCATGTGCGGCGGCCTGATCGCCGTCGCCAGCGATGGTGTTTCGAGCCGCCGCGAGCGGCTTAGCGTCCAGCTGGGTTATCAGGCGGCCAGACTCGCCAGCTATGTTGCGCTGGGGGGCGCCGCCGGTTGGCTGGGGCGCGCTTTGGATTTGGCCGGTCAGGCTGCCGGGCTCGGTAAGGGTGCGGCGGTGGTCGCGGGAGCGACGATGACGCTGTGGGGCCTCTGGGCAATGCTGGAGGCTGCCGGCGCTCGGCTCAAGCTCAGGCTGCCCCAGGTGCGCCTACCGAAGTTCGTCGTGAGCTCGTTGCAAGGCGCCCGGCAGCGCTCGCCGCTGACGCGTGCTGCGCTTCTCGGCGGTGTCTCGGCGCTCCTGCCGTGCGGGTTTCTGTATGCGTTCGCGCTGGCTGCTGCGGGGACGGGCAATCCGCTGAGCGGTGCACTGGTGATGGCTGCGCTGTGGCTTGGCAACCTTCCGGCCCTGCTTGGTTTCGGATGGATCATTGGGGGCGCGCTGTCTCGAATACGCCGACACATTCCGTTTGTGAGCGCCCTGACCGTCTTCGCGCTGGGATTGTTCACGCTGACTAGCCGCATCAACCTGCCTGCGTTTGCCCTCCCGGTTGCATCGAACGCTCTGCACTCCGCTACCGCGCCGATGCCTGCCGATTGCCCGTATCATCGGAAACGCCCGCCATGAGCGCTGTAGCTGTGGCGCAGAACGATTCAGTGAGTGTGGCAGCTCCACGGCCGACGCCATGCTCGCACTGCGGCCTGCCGGTGCCGCCCGGCGACGAGGCCGTGAGCGGGCTCGCTTTCTGCTGTGCCGGCTGTCGTTCAGTCTACGAGATTGTGAACGCTGCCGGACTCGCCGGCTATTATCAGTACCGAGAAGAGAGTCCCGCCGCGCCAGCTCGAGCCAAGAGTGCTCGCAAGTACCAGGAGCTCGATGAGCCCGCGTTCCGAGCTCAGCATTGCCGCAGCGAGCCGAGTGGTGACCAATCCGTCGAGCTGCTGCTCGAGGGCGTGCATTGCTCGGCCTGTCTGTGGCTGGTAGAGCGGGTCGGGCGGGTCGTACCAGGGGTTTCGAGCGCTCGTCTGGATCTGTCGCGCAACGTCGTGACGCTCAGCTGGGACGACGAGCGGACGCGGCTCAGCCTGATCGCCCAAGGGCTGGAGTCGCTCGGCTATCCAGCGCACCCGCTTGGGGGCTCGCAAGCCGTGGCCGCTCGTACCAAGGATCGCGAGCTGCTACTGCGACTCGGCATCGCTGGCGCCGCGGCCGGCAACGTCATGCTGATGGCTTTCGCCTTGTACAGCGGAGCCTTCAGCGGCATGGAGGCCGAGTACCAGGCCCTGTTCCGCTGGGCGAGCCTGGGCATCGCAACTCCGACCGTCTTTTGGACTGGCTCCGTGTTCCTGCGCGGGGGATTGGCGGCGCTGCGCACTCGCACGCCTCACATGGATCTACCCATCAGCGTCGGGATTTTGGCCGGCTACGTCAGCGGCGCCCTCAACACCTTCACCGCAAGCGGCGAAATCTACTTCGATTCTCTATGCACGCTGATCTTCTTGTTGCTCGTCGGACGCTACCTGCAGCAGAGCCACCATCGCCGCTCGACCAGCCAAAGCGAGCTCATGCTAGCGCTTGCCCCACGGACGGCTCACCTCCTCGAAGGTGAAACGGAGCGAGACGTGCCGGCGGACGCGGTGCCGGTACAGGCCACGGTGAGGGTTGCGGCCGGTGAGCGTATTCCCGTCGACGGCCTCGTGCTGCGCGGCACGGCCAACGTCGATGCCAGCCTACTGACCGGCGAAGCCATGCCAGTAGAGACTCGAGTCTCGGACCGGGTCTACGCGGGGACAATGTGTGAAAACGGCGAGCTCTGGTTGCGCGTCGAAAGCTCCGGCACGGCTACCCGGCTCGGTCGCCTGATGGAGAGCGTCGAGGCGACCTTGCGCCGGCGCGCCCCCATCGTGCGCTTGGCCGATCGCGTTGCAGGGTACTTCGTGGTCGGCATTCTCTGCGTTGCCGCGTTCACGTTCGCTCTTTGGCTGCACCTCGATCCTCAGCACGCCATTGATCACACCGTCGCACTGCTGGTCGTTACCTGCCCGTGCGCGCTTGGCATGGCAACACCTCTCGCGGTCAGCGTCGCACTGCGTCGAGCAGCTGCCGCCGGCATCCTGTTCAAGGGTGGCGAGTTCATGGAAGAGCTCGCGGAACCTGGCGTGATCGTGTTTGACAAGACCGGAACGCTCACTTTGGGGCAACCTGACCTCGTAGCCTGGATGGGAGACGCGGCTTGGCAGGCACCGGTGCGCGCTCTCGAAGCACTGAGCAGTCACCCGCTGGCGCGCTCTATCCAGCGAGCGTTTCCCGAGAACGACCTCAGGGTCGAGAGCTTCGAAGAACTGCCGCACGGGGGTGTTACGGCCGTCGTCGAGGGACAACGACTCCTGATTGGGTCGCCGGCCCTGGTAGAGTGGCGGGTGGGTAGTCTGCCGACCTGGGCGACGAGGCTGGTAGCGGCGCACGGGGCCGCGGGGCGTACCCCGGTCGTCGTGGTCGCCGGGGACAGCGTGCGAGCCGTTGCGGCTTTTGGCGACGCCGTCAGGCCCGAAGCGTCGCAGAAGCTGGCCGAGCTGTCCAAGCTGGGCTTCCGCTTCGAGATCTTGTCCGGCGATCACCAAAGCGTGGTCGACGGCGTAGCTCGCGAGCTAGGGATTGCAGCCAATTTAGCCCGAGGCGGACAGTCCCCCGAGGCAAAGCTCGAGCACGTGGCGGCGCTTCGGCGTCGCGGCGAGCGCGTGATCATGGTCGGTGATGGCGTAAATGACGCCGCCGCGATGGCTGCGGCCACCGTAGGAATCGCGGTACATGGCGGCGCCGAGACTTGTTTGCGTGCTGCCGACGTTTTCGCCACCCGCTCGGGTCTTGCCCCGATCGCTCGAGCCGCAGCCGGTTCACGCCAAGCAGTAACCGCCATTCGCTGGGGAATCGCTATCTCTCTGGCCTACAACGTCGTGGGCGTCGGCTTGGCCGTGGCTGGGATCTTGAGCCCGCTCATTGCGGCCATCATGATGCCGCTGAGCTCGATTTCCGTCGTCTCGCTAGCGCTCCACGCGAAAACTTTCGACGAAGACATACCATGAGCATCATCTTTCTAATTCTCCCCATCACACTGCTGCTTTCGCTGGGCGCGGTGGCTGCATTCTCGTGGGCGACGCGCGGGGGTCAGTTCGATGACCTGAAAACGCCGGCCCTTCGAGCACTGCACGACGCGCAGCCGCCGCCTTCGCGCCGCGAGCAGTCGGACTCTACGAGGTAGCGCGACCCCGTGACGGTCTCTGCGGCGCCCAAAAACGAGATGGTGAAACGCGCGGACTCATTCATTTGCTTCAGATGCCTATGACGCGAGGGCAAACTCGGTGCGCACACTCTTCGGCCGCAGAACGCGCAAGATGACCTCACCGAGCGCGAGCGTGGTGAGTAGCGCCAGCACGACAATACCCCAGTACGGAGTCGGGAGCGGGACGAGGCCCATCACGTCTCGCAAAGGCGCGAGCAGCACCGAGCACAGTTGCAAGCCAATCGACATCACGCTGGCTGCCAAGATCCAGGCATTCGGAGCGAGCTGACCATTCAATCGCCGGGCGGGAAACA
>JAYUYU010000533.1:0-5168 GCA_043752365.1 Myxococcales bacterium
ATAGGGTTGGCGATTCTGGCTGCCTTGCCCCCGGCCCTGAGCACCTGCGCGGCCGCCTGAACGGCGTTGGTGCCTAGGGTCAAGAGCTCATCCACTTCACCGGTGGCGACCGCGTGAAGAACGCATGCCTGGAATAGCAGCTCGGGCACGTCGCGCAGTTGCTCCGACAGGGCGACGAGAGCGTGAGGGTAGGCGAGGTAAGCGAGCCGTCCGGCACGATAGCGCAGCTTCGGTATTTGGCGTTTGCGTTCATAGCCCTTGAGGTTCGCGAGTAGGTCGAGCAGCGCTTGGGCTTCGCGATGATAGGCCTCGCGCAGGTAGGCGACTTGACTCAGGAACTGCTGAACGGAGCGAGCCTGCACGCGAGCGCGAAACCACGGCAGTTTGCTCAGGTCCGAAATTCGCGCCAGGAATGCCCGCTCGCGAACGGCGTTCTGATAGTCGAGAATCGGTAAGCGCACACCACCATCGCGGAGCGCTGTTCGGAGTGATGCGGCCTGTTCTGGCCACGTGACCAAGTACTGTTTGATCCCGCCAATCAGCGTCTTCCATGAGGTGCTGCGGGTGCTGTCTCGAAAGTCGTGCTCACCCTCAAGCCAGTCGCGGCCGCTCACGACGATGTGCTTTTCAGATTCTTCGGGATGCAACTTCAGTCCCAAATCGTCCAGGCGAGCCGCCACGTCCTGGTACGTGCTCTTCACCTGCTCGGGGGAACCGACGAGGACGATGTCGTCGACATAGCGAAAGTAGCGGGCCCTTGCCCCGCCTGCCATCGCCTCGTCGATTGAACGCAGGACAAGATTTCCTAGCAGGTGACTCAACATTGGGCCGGTCAGCACCTGCGGGACGCCGTCAGGCTTTACCGCGTCGTGATCAGCGATGAGCTTTGCGCCGAGATCCAGCATCTTTCGCGGAAGATGGCCCAATTCGGCATGCCGGCGCCACGCCTTGGAAGCGAGCTCAGGGGCAGTCGACGGATAGAAGCGTCGGATGTCACTGTATTGGACGATCGCGTTCGGCTCTGCCTTGCACGCCGCGGCAATGGCCTCGTGCCTCCGGCGCAGACCCCTGAAGTAGTGGACGAACACGCCTTCGGTAGCATCGGCCGTCGCGAGCTCGTAGCTGAAGACATTGTCGGGGTTCTTGAATGCCGGGGAGCGCGCGCATGCGTCGAGCAGCGCAGCCTCGGCCAGGGCCTCGTTGGCCGACGGCAGGTGCATCGAGCGGTACTCGACTTTGCCGGCCCTGTTGCGTTCCTTGAAATGGAAAGCAGTGAAGTAAGGCTGTGCGCTGCGCTGGAGGACGAGCGGTGCGGCGACGTCGGTGGCCCAGCGCTGTCCGCGTGCTGCCACGTTGGCTAGGTAGTACCTGAGCGCGAGGTACGGTACGACATCCCGCCGCCGATACTGGTTCACGGCCCGAACGGCGTGCAGCGTGGCGTTGCGGATCACGGGCTCACCTGCTTGAGGTCGAAGCGCAGCACCGCGAGTCGGACCGGCGCTGTTGTCTGGGGGGCAAGGGGTTTGACGAAGGTAGCTGCAGTCTCTGCGACTGGGCTTTCAGGCGTGGTGCCGCCGACGAATACCCTCGCGAACTTGGCTATTTTGCCGACGACGGTGTCCACCAGCCAACGGAATGCGCCGCCAGGACCGACGGCGCTATTCGTCTGGGGTTCCATCCAGATTGCCGCAGCCGGCACTGTCGCACTCGAGCAGAACCGGAAAATGTCGTGTAGCTGACGTTCGGCTTCTCGTCGCTTGCCGCTTCTGTTGAGAAAGTCGCTGAAGTTCGATACCACAACGGCGCGCTGCTCGGTGTCCGCTGATACCCCCATGAACAACTGCAACAGCGACGTCGTGCTCACCTGGTCGCAGACGTCCCAGCTCACTTGCGTGTGCGTGACGAATATCGCCTGCGCAGCCAACGATGGAATCATGGCGGCAAACAAATCATCGGCATAGGCGCGTGCCGGATTTGACAGCTCACCTCCGACGAGCACAACGTCGAGCGGCTGGCGTGGCAGCACGGCCTGCGCGCGGAGCTCTGCGACCGTGGAGAGCAAGCTGAGAGCCAGAGCGCCGGCGCCGCTCGGCAGGTCGAGAATCGCAATCTTCCCACCCGCCAGGAGGCGCGCGAGACCATCGGCCACGTGCGTGACTTGCTCATGCGGATCGAGCAGGGCGAGCTGAGCCCGAGCCACGGAGCCGTCAAATTGCTGCGCGAAGTGCTTGTCCGTCTCCTCTTGGCTCAGACCGCCCGTCGGACCCGCCTTCGCGGTGCGGTCGTGTGCAACCTGTGTCAGGCCATATTCGGCGATCTTGGCGCAATACGTTGCGGCCAGCCCGGGCGCGATGTGGAGGCAACGCCCAGCCGCATTCCAGAGACTGGCCGGCAGCTTGGACACTTCGATGATCCGCGTGAGCGTCGGGGCGATCGCGGCCGCCGCCGATTGATTGTTGCTGTCCATGTTCCGCCCCTGAAGGTCTTTTTCCTACTTCCACGCCGCCGAGCCGTGTTTGCGTGGGCGTTGTCGGCGCAACGATCCGTGCAGTGCCAAGCGTAGGAATCATTCGGCCGCTTTCGCGCGGCGCGCCCGTAGCGGCAACGATGGTGCGGCCGTGCCGTTGGCTGAACCGTTGGATCAGCCGCGAAGTGCTGCTCCGCCTGCGTGCCGAGCGCGACCAAGCGCGCGTCGTGGTACGCCAGGTATGCGAAGTTGGGAGAAGGAAGGGTCATTTGCAGGCCGCCCCGACCAAGGGGCCTTTGACGATCGCCTACCTTACACGCGAAACTGCGCGCCTTGGAGGCTGAAAACTCAGCGAAAAGCAGCGCGGCCGTACGCCTCCTCCTGGCGGTCGACCTTGACGCGCCACCCCGAGTTCCGCGCCAAAGCGTGCATTCTGTCCGTCGCCCCTTTTTGCCGACGACGCAGTACTTTCGCGCCCGCCAGGACACGTCGACGTGCGCGGGAGGCATGTGACTTTCGTTGGCCAGCCACCTCGCCGAGTGGGCCAGCCACCCGCGGGCAACCAACTCCTTGCCCTTGTCGAGAGCGTCAGAGCGTACGACGATCGGTACAAATGAGCCTGCCTGACAGGTATCCGGAAGCTTTCGAGACGAAGGGCTTCACGTTGCTCGCCAAGATAGGGCCTGGCCTTTCGGGCACGGTCTTCAGGGCTCGCCAGAAGTCGTTGGATCGGGACGTCGCGATCAAGGTCTTCGACAACCCGCTTAGTGAGAAGGATGCGGCCCTCCGTAAGCGCTTCCTGCGAGAGGCGCAGCTTCTTGGCCGGATCGCTCACCCTTCAATTCCAGTAGTTCTCACGCGAGGGAGCGTGTCGATCAACGGCGGCGACACCCCCTACACCGTAATGCAACTCATCGATGGGGCTGGGCTGGACAAGGTCCTCGCGGCCGAGCGCCGCCTTGCAGTTCGCAAGGCGGTAGAGGTCGCCGCCCAAATACTTGCGGCCCTCTCGTCGGCGCATGTCGCGAAGATTGTTCATCGTGATGTGAAGCCATCCAACGTCATGGTGCATGCCACTAGCGGTCACGTCTGGCTGATCGACTTCTCGATCGGTGTCAGCCTTGAAGCTGCACCGGGCTTGACGCGAGTCACCAACGAGGGGGGCCAGCCGGGAACGTTTGAATACATGGCTCCTGAGCAACGAGGTCGAGGTGATGTCGACCAGCGTGCTGACATATTCTCCGTTGGGATCGTTCTGTTCGAGATGTTATCAGGGCATCCGCGGATCAAACTCGATGCACTCGATGCCGAGCTCGTTGGCGTTTCTGCCGACCTTCGCCAAATCATCCAACGAGCTTGTCAGGCCGATCGCAACGATCGCTTCGAAACCGCAGAAGCCTTCGGACGTGCCTTGGCGTCGTTGGGACCGACTCTTCGGGATCGGGAACAACCCACCACGGCGCTGTGCACCAACGTCAAATGCCCGAAGGCCCAGTTCACCGAGCGCGGCTACTACGAGGGGCCCCGGGTGGTTGGTGACACCACCGACAATTGCTGTCAGGCATGTGGCGCTGCGCTGGTCTATCCGTGCGAGCGGTGCGGTCGCCCGTTTTCGGGTAGTCAGTTCTGCGGGGACTGTGGCAACGAGCTCTATGAAGTGCCCGAATGCGCTCAGTGCGGTTCTTGGCTGACGGCGGTTGATCTGGGCGCAGACACTGGGGCGAACGGATGCGAAAAGTGCCGGCGGAAGAAGCAGGCGGCGCGTAGCTACGAGGGCGACGACGGCAACATGCCGTTTTGATGACGCCGAGCTGGCGCCGGCAGTGCGGCGCCGGCACTAACGCGACCGCCATCGACACTCCTCGCGGGCCCTCTCCCCTGACCCTTGTCCTACAAAACAATCCATTTGGCTCCGAATTACTTCATAGCCAAATTCAGCTCTAGTGCTGGCTACGACTAGCAATTAGCCACCAAGATTCTTGAGACGGCGCAGCGCTTCATGCTTCGGACGCCCGCGCTCTTTGCCGAAAGGTTTTCTTGGGTTCGCCGTCGCGATCTGTCATGAGGGAGGTGGAAGGCAGGGCAACATGTCGAAGTCGCTTTCGGCCACGCGCGAGCATGCGCCAACGTTAGCGTGCAGCGGAAGTGCGCCCGAGGATCACGTTGAGTTTCGAGTATCTGCGCTGATCGCGTCGGGTGCGGCGTGGCCGTCGCCGCCGCACCACGCGCCGCGTCGTGTTGCGGCAGCGCCGCCGTTGACGAGTAATCTGGGTGAGCCGGTCGGGGTGTTTTCCTGGGAGCGGGACTTCTTGCTGGCGCTCGCGGCGGATGTGCTGGAAGAATTCGTGGAGTTGCACGATGAAAAAGCCGATTAGCCAGGGTGTGGTTAGCGCGACGAAGGCTGTCGGCTACGCGCGCGTCAGCACGCCGGCGCGGCTATGGCCATGATGGCTGCCTCGCGGCCAGCGGCTTCCGAATCCACTTCGGGAGAAGTTCTCGCAGACGTCGTAAACTGGCGCGCTCGGCAGGACTCGAACCTGCGACCGGTGGGTTAGAAACCCACTGCTCTATCCAACTGAGCTACGAGCGCGTGAGGTGCCTACGTAACCGAAGACGCTAGGGCTTTGCAATTCCCGCGGTGTCGTACAGCTCATTCAAGTCGAGCCGGCAGTCTATCGAGGGCAGTTCGACCGTATCGCCG
>JAYUYU010000534.1:0-5160 GCA_043752365.1 Myxococcales bacterium
TACGGCTGCTGCTGACGCCCTTTCCTCAGCAACAATTCAACCTGACCGACGACCGTCGCTCCGAGCGACCGAGCCAGGGTGTGGCGTGCTTGGATTGTCACGTCAACGGGCACAGCAACGGCGCCACACATTTGGTCGGCGATATTCGACCGCAGGAGAAGCGCAACCGCATCGAGACGAGCTCACTGCGCGGCCTCAACGTGCAGCAGGTGTTCGGTTCGCAGCGGGCGTTGATGAGCGTCGAGGACTTCACCGAGTTCGAGCAGCGCGCCGCGTACTTCGACGGTGACCCAGTCTTGGCCACCAAGAAGGGCCTGAACCCGCTCGATCGCGCATCTCAGGTACATCACATGGCCGAGCTTCAAAAAATCCTCGACTTTCCGCCAGCCCCTAAGCTTGGCGTGGACGGTAAGCTGGTGCCCGAGTTGGCTACGGCTAGCGAGCTACGTGGACAAACGCTGTTCTTCGGCAAGGCACGCTGCGCGGAGTGCCACACGGGCGCCCACTTCACGGACAACACCTTGCACGATCTGCAGCTCGAGCGATTTTTCGAGCCGGTCAGCATCAACGGTATCGTCTCGGACGCGGAGGGGCCAATCAAGACCTTCACGCTCCGTGGCCTGAAGGAGTCGCCGCCGTACTTTCACGATGGTCGCCTGCTCACCATCGACGACACGATCGAGTTCTTCAACATCGTGTTGCAGACGCGCCTAACAGCGGTCGAAAAGAGCGACTTGCGCTCGTTTCTCTACACGCTGTAACAGGGCCCGGTTGCGGGCCGCGCCAGGGAGGGTGGCGCGGCCCCGCGCACGGGGCAGAAGCTGCTATTTGTGGTCGATTTCGCCCGTAGGCAGGCGCTGCTTAACACCAGGCATCCGCTCGAACGGATCATGCTTCAGCTTCTCGAGTCGGCGCTGCACGTTGCGCAGGGTGAAATGGTTGGGCAAGAGCTTGGGCGACAGCTCATCCCACTCGAGCGGAATGGCCAGCGGCGCATTCTCGCGGGCACGCGTCGAATAGGGGGCAATGAACGTCGCGCCGCGACCGTTCCGCAGGTAGTCGATAAAAATTTTGCCCGTGCGCTGCGCTTTTGACTGCGTGGCCACGTACAGCTGCGGCGAGCGTTGGGCCAGCGCCTGCGCGACGTGCCCCGTGAATGCCTTTACCTGGTCCCAGGCGAGCTCCGGAGCGATTGGTACGCAAACGTGCAGACCCTTTCCGCCTGTAGTTTTCACGAAGGTCTCGAGCCGGGCTTGCTCGAACACCTCGCGAATCGCGTGAGCTCCCGCGATCACGGCGGCGTAGTCGAGCAACGGATCCGGATCGAGGTCGAAGACCAACAGATCCGGGTGCTCGAAGTCGTCCGCGCGCGAACCCCAGGTGTGGATTTCGAGAGCGCCCAGCTGCACCAGGCCAAACAAACCGGTGGCATCGTCGATCACGCTGTACGGCGCTTTGCCCTCCTTTTCGCGGATCGAGACGCTGCGTAAGCCTGGCGGAGTGCCTTCGCCCGGGTGCTTTTGGAAGAAGCAGGGCTTGCCGCGCCCGTTTGGGCAGCGCACGAGCGTCAGGGGCCGATTGGCGACATGCGGCAACATGCGCTCTGCAACCAGCGCGTAGTAGTCGAGCACTTCCTGCTTGGTGATACCAAGCTCCGGGTAAACTACCTTTTCAGGATGGGTGATCACGTAGCCACGCTTGCTGGAGGCTGACGCCTTGGGTTGGGTGCCAGGCTTGCGCGGCTCGCTCTTGTGCGGCTTCACGGGTTTGTCGAGCTGCTGCGGCTTGTCGAGCTGCTGCGGCTCCTCGAGCTCTACCTGACTGGCAGGCTTGTCGTCGCGCAGGCCCTTGAAGGTTGGATGGCGCAGCAAGCCGTCGCTCGTCATTTCCGTGAAGCCGATTTGGGCGACGAGCTTGGGTTCGACCCAGGTCACGCCGCGGGCTTCGGCTCCGCGCAGCGGGTGGGTGAGGGGTGCCGTCTTTCGCTGCAGGCCCGAGAGCTTCTGGTGTAGCTCCTTCAGCGATGCGGCGCTAAAGCCTGTGCCCACCTTTCCGGCGAAGGTGAGCTCGCCCTTGCGCTTGGTCGCCAGTAGCAGCGCTCCAAAGTGCGACCGACTGCCGCTCGGCTCGGTGTAGCCGACGACCGTGAATTCTTGATCCTTGCCGCACTTGATCTTGAGCCAATCCTGCCCCCGCCCGCTGCGGTAGCTGGAGGCGCCACGCTTGGCGATCATGCCCTCTAGCCCAAGCTTGCAAGCATTGACGAAGAAGGCGGGGCCGTTGCCCACGACATGCGCGCTGAAGCGAACGGTGCCGTTTAGCGCTTCCTCTGAGCCGGCCAGCAGCTCGCGCAGGACTGATTTGCGCTCGAGCAGGGGCTGGCCGGTGATGTCCTGCTCGTCGAGGTGCAGGATGTCGAAGGCGTAGTAAACGAGCGTGCTGTCGCTTTCCGCATTGAGCGACGTTTGCAGAGTCTGAAAACGACTTACGCCGCTCGCGTCGAGCGCGACCAACTCACCGTCGAGGATAGCCTGTTCGACGTCGAGCTTCTCCAGTGCAGCGCGCAGCGTGGGCATGCGCTCGGTCCAGTCCTTGCCGTTGCGGGTGAGCAGGGTAACCTGGCCGTGGTCGAGCCGGGCCAGAATGCGATAGCCGTCCAGCTTGATTTCATGCAGCCAGTCGTCGCCGTCGGGGGCAGCGTCCACGAGCGTTGCTAACTCTGGCGACACCTTGCTTGGCAGCTTGGCGCTAGGTCGCTTGGCTTTCATCGTGGGTCGCTTGCGGCGTGGGCGCGAGTCGGGCGGGGCGTCGCTGTCGCGCTCGCTATCGCTGTCGCGCTCGCCCTGGGCTCGTGCGATTTCGTCCAAATTGCGGCCGGTTAGGGCGCTGTTGGCCTCGTCACTCAACAGACTGTCGTTGCTGCGTGCTTGCTCGTCGCGGGACTTGAACAGCAGCCAGCCTTTTCCGGCCTTGTTGCCGTGGTGGTCGTCAGCCAGCCGCTTGGTACGAACCAAGTGCCAGGAGCCCTTCAATTTCTTGCCGGACAGCGAGAACTCCAGGTGACCCTTGGCCAACGCCTTGCGCGCATCGCCTTTGCAGGTCCACGTGCCGGTGTCCCACACCATGACGGTTCCACCGCCATACTCTGCCTTGGGGATGGTGCCTTCGAAATTGCCGTACTCCAGCGGGTGCGGCTCTACCTCCATCGCTAAGCGTTTTACGCTCGGATCAAGACTTGGGCCCTTCGGCACAGCCCAACTCAAGAGCACTCCGTCGAGCTCCAGACGAAAGTCGTAGTGAAGATTGCGTGCGTCGTGCTTTTGCACGACGAAGCTCGGCGCTTGCGCCGGCTTCGCTAGCTTTTTGGCGCTACCCCGCGGCTCTTGAGTTCGCAAAAAATCCCGCTTTTGGCGGTATTTTACTAGGGTTGCCATGTTGCGCTCTCGCTAGGCTGATTGACGCTGACGCGGCTCGGTTTGGGCTTTTGTACGACGCGGCTGCATTTGCACCAACCCAAAGCCGACGGTTCCAGCCCAAATCGCTCGCGCCATGGCTTGATTGCTCCAGGCGCGCTCGTTGCAGGCGGCGTGCCAGCGTGCGCGTGGGTTAATCGCGCTAGCCGCAGTGTTGGCTGGGTGAGGCCGTCGCAAAAATGCCCCAGCGGGTGAAGCGCGCCTCGGCAAGCGATGAAGAAACGAGCCCGGCTAGCCGAGCTCCGCCGGGCCATTGCGGCAGCCGAACGGAGGTCGTACGAACTCGTGCCGAGCTGAGTGAAGCGCTCGGCCGCGAAGTATGGCAGCTAAAAAGACGCCACAGCGGGCCCCTCGTCCGACCACACAGCGCAAGGCGAAGGCTAAGCCGCAACCCAAGCTGAGACGCCCTGCAGCACCGAAACCGAAACCGTTAAGCGCTGGGTCGACTGCCGCGCGCTCGTTGAAGATCGCAACCTTCAACGTCAACGGCGTGCGGTCGCGTTTGGCTTTGCTGCTGGAGTGGCTAGCGCGGGAATCGCCGGACATCGTATGCCTGCAGGAGCTGAAGACCCTCCAGTTCCCGCTCGCCGAGATCCGTAGCGCTGGCTACAGCGCCATCTGGAAGGGGCAGCGTTCGTGGAACGGAGTCGCGATCCTATCGAAGGGGAGCGCCCCACTTGAAATACGCCGCGAGCTGCCGGGCGATTCGGATGACGAACAGAGTCGCTACTTGGAAGCCGCCGTCCGCGGCGTGCTAATTGCGTGCGTTTACCTGCCCAACGGCAACCCGCAACCAGGGCCCAAATTCGCCTACAAGCTGGCCTGGTTCGAACGGCTGATTCAGCACGCCCAAACACTGTACGACAGTGGTCAACCAGTGCTGCTGCTAGGGGACTTCAACGTCGTGCCCACCGACGCGGACATCTACAACACGCGGTCATGGCTGAAGGACGCGCTGTTGCAGCCGGAAAGCCGAGCCTGCTTTCGTCGGTTGATGGCTCAAGGTTGGCAAGATGTCCTTCGTAGCCGTTTTCCCGACCAACCCGTGTACACATTTTGGGACTACTTTCGGCGACACTGGCAAACCAACTCGGGGCTCCGCATCGATCACCTGCTGGCGAGTCCGTCGCTCGCGCCGCGCATTCTTGAAGCGGGCGTGGACACGTGGGTGCGCGGGCTGGCCCACGCTAGTGATCACGCTCCAACTTGGCTCAGTATCGACCCCTTGGGTTGAACGGGCCGCACGGCGGCGGCGAAATCAGCCCCGGAAAGCGCGTTGAGCACCTCGCGCGTTCCGACGCCGCCGCGTCGCGCCACACTGCTCGAGGATGGCATCGGGATAGTCGAGGCCGCCCTCGCGCAGGATGTCGGACTCGGTTCCACGCAGGATGCGGATTGAGGTCTGTTCTTGGGCGGCAGAAATTTCGTCCCACTGTGCTTTGAGCGCGTCGAGCGACACGCCACCAGCGTAGTATGCGCTCGGCGAATGATCAGTAATGGTGATGTACTTCATGCCAAGCGCTTCGCCCGCGAGCGCCATCTCGAGCACGCTGTGTCTGCCGTCCGAGTAGGTCGTGTGGCAGTGCACTAGGCCCTGAATTTGGGCGAGTTCGACGAGATTGGCGAAGCCACGTTCCTGCGCGCGCTCGAGCTCGTCGGTGCCTTCACGCTGTTCCGGAGGAATAAA
>JAYUYU010000535.1:0-5149 GCA_043752365.1 Myxococcales bacterium
GCGGCTTCGGGCCCGCTCGCGATCGGCGACGCCGTTGACTACGTGCTGCAAGCGGCCGAAGCCATCGCCGAAGCGCATTCAATTGGCATCGTTCATCGCGATATCAAGCCCTCGAACTTGTTCCTCACGCGCCGTCGCGATCGCACGCCGCTCGTGAAGGTTCTCGACTTCGGGATTTCCAAGGTGCCCGCCACGGCCGGCTCCACGGACAACGCCATGACCCGCACCTCCGCCATGATGGGCTCACCGCTCTACATGTCGCCCGAGCAAATGACGTCGGTGCGCGATGTCGACGGCCGTTCGGACATCTGGGCGCTCGGTATCATCTTGTTTGAGTTGATCTCGGGCTCGGTGCCGTTCATGGGCGAAACTTTGCCGCAAGTGTGCGGTTTGGTGCTGCAAAGCGAGGCGCCGCTGCTGAGCTCGCGTCGCGCCGAGGTTCCGGCGGAACTCGACGCGGTCGTGGCGCGCTGTCTCGCCAAAAGCGCTGACCAACGCTACCAAAACGTCGCAGGGCTTGCCGTCGCGCTGCGCGGGTTCGCGGGTCGCTACGGTCGAGCGTCCGTCGAGCGCATCCTGATGCTGACCGGTGGTGACGAGCCTGCGCCGTCGGCGACGCCCAAGACTCAGCAAGCCGCGGGCCACAGCGAGCCAGTGGTTCAAACTGCCAGTGTCATTCGCGGCACGCACGCGGCATGGGGCGAGACCAAGCCGCCCGCTCCGGGCAAGCGGCGCTCGTCCGTCGCGCTCGTGGCGGGGCTGAGCTTGGTGCCGTTGCTCGGCGCTGGTGCGTGGTTGGCGCTCCGCCCGCATCAAGAGGTGTCGCCAAGCCCCGAAGGTTCCGTGACCGTCGTGACTGGCGCAGGGCCCGCGCCTTCGGTCCGGGTCGACCTGGCGCCCAGCGCCGTTCCGACTCCTGCTCCGCTGATCGCCGACCAATCGGCGGAGCATAGCGCTCCAGTAGTGCCGGCCAAGCCCCCCGTTTCCGTCCCTACGTCTGCTGCCATGAAGAAGACTCCGGTTTCTGCCAAATCAGCCAGCACCCCCGCTCCCAAGCCAGACTCAATCGCAGCGCCCGTCGTCATGCCGAAGCCCGGTGTGGCTGTCTCGACACCTAAGCCAGCGGCGTCTGAAACCAAGGCGCGCAGCGGGATGGGAGGGCGCCTATGAGCTCCCGCAAGCTTGCTGCGCGTTCCGGTGGCTGGCCGGCGCGGCCACCGCCGTCGTGAGCTTGGCGCGCGCAGTTCGCGGCGGCGAGCGCGCCGCAGTCGCCAAAGACCGGGCCGCACAGCTTGAGCCACGCCTCATCAACCTTACGGTTCTCGTACCGCAATCGCCCAACCTTAAAGGCTCGAAGTGCGCGTCGACGGCGGACCGAGCATTACGATGGGTGACACTAGCTCGGCGCCGCTGTAGCCTGCCGCCGCCGTGATCGACTCACCGGCCTGCTGTGGCCGAGGTCGCTAAAATGTGACTATGGATCGCGTTTTGAAACTGTTAGACTTTCAATCGGCAATGCGACCATGAACACGCCCAAGTCGATGGAGGGCCAGATCCTCGCCGGCTGCGTCGACGCAAGAACCAGCAACGTCCTCGGCGATCGCGAAGGCCGCGCCCGCCGAGCCGAAGAAAACGGCGCGATGGGCGGCAGGTTGTGAGGTTGAAGCCACCGCTGGGGCGATTGTTGCGCCGGGCGGCGTCGGTGGTCGGTCCTTGCAGCGTCCTGCTGTTGACCGCGGGCCAGGCACGCGCGCAAGACGCCGCAGCCCGCGCGACTGCGGTGCAGCTGTTTGACGAAGCGGACCAATTGATGAGCGCCGGAAGGATCAGCGAAGCTTGCCCCAAGTATGCGACCAGCATAAAGCTCGATCCCCAACTCGGGGCGCTTCTTCATTTGGCCGATTGCTACGCCAAGAACGGGCAGCTGGCGAGCGCATGGGGTAGCTTCCGTGACGCCGAAGAGATCGCGCGCAATCGAGGTGACGAGCGCGCGGCGTTAGCAAGGGAGCGAGCAGGCTCACTCGAGCCGCGCCTGAGTCGCATGACGCTGAGCCTCGCCACCGAAGCGCACCTGCCAGGCCTCGAAATTCGCGTGGATGGCAATCTGGCTCCACCGGCAACCTGGGGGATCGCAGTCTTGATGGATCCGGGCGTGCACAACGTGGACGCTCGCGCACCGGGTTACGCCGGCTGGTCGACGACCGTCGCGATCGCAGGGGACGCGCAGAGCCTCAACGTGGCGATCCCGAGGCTCAAGTCGGATGCAGCGATGGCCGCAGGGCCAGCGCCTGTCCCGGCGTCGGACGCCCGTCCGGCCAAGGCAAAGGCCCCAAGCGTGTCGACCGCGTTGGGAGACGGCGGCGTCCCCAAGCGCACGTCACGTCTCCGCCCTCCGGTTCTCATCGCGGGCGGCGCCACGCTCCTGCTCGGGGCAGGAGCGGTCGCTACGGGGGGCGTATACCTCTTCCAGCGAGCCGAGTTCGACAAGGTCAACGATGCGCAGCACTCGACCTCCCTCAAAACAAATGCGCGGGAGGCCGCGGCAAACATGGGGGTCGTTTCGACGGTGCTGCTGGTCGGTGCAGCGGGCGGGGCGGTGGTGAGCGCAATCCTGTTCTTCGGGGGCAAAACCTCGGATCAGCAAAGCAACGGTAGCGCGCAACTGATACCGTGGCTGATCGCGGGCGGTGGTGGACTCGGTTTGGAGGGCAGCCTGTGACACTGCGGGCGCACATCGCATCTAGGTTGCTGCTCGCCGCACTGTTGCTCGTTGCTGCCTGTACGGTGATTGCTCCGCTCGATGGCATTGTCGAGGGTAACCAGGCCAATGGGGGAGCCGCCGGGACTGATGCATCGGGCAGCGGCACATCGGGCAGCGGCACATCGGGCAGCGGCACGTCGGGCGCGGGTTACGCGAAATGGGACGAGAATTCCTGGGATGGCAGCGCAGTCTTTGGACCGTAGTGAGGAGACGATGAGATGAAGGGCTACAACATCTACCGCGTGCTGGGCGTCGTGGGCGCCGTGTGTCTGCCGGTCGCAGCCACGGCAGCGCTCCTCCAACTGACCACGTTCGAGGCGGGCGCCGTCATCAGCTCCTCCGACATGAACGCCAATTTCCTTGCCTTGAACGAGAAGATCGCCGCCCTCGAAGAGCAGGTTCAGCGGCATCCGCCGCTCGGCCGATACTGCGGCACCACCACAACGGTAAAAAATGGGAATTTGGGAGGCTACCAAGGAGCCAACGAGCTTTGCTCGACCGATGCACCAGGCTGTCCCGCCGATAGCCATATGTGTACCTCACTCGAGCTCGTCCTCGATACACAGGCGACGGTCCAGCATGGCTGGTATGCGAGCGGGGTCGCCGCTCTAGTTGACGGATTGGGAACTGGCGATTGCTCCGGGTACACCGACGGTTACAGTGGTCTCCTAGGTCAGGTCTGGGATAGGTATCCAGTAACGACTAAATGCAGCGCATCTTATCCCGTCACCTGCTGCCATTGAGCGATGGTGGACAACGTTGTATGTCGCCACAGTGGGACCACCTGCGGGACGCCCTGGCTCCGTTCCACGACGAGATGGTGCTGGTGGGCGACACCTACTAGTTCGTGCAACTCACTACAGTAGCTCTGTAGCCTAGCCGATCGCCTCGTCCCCAAGCTCGGACGATGCTGATGGGACCAGGTGTGAGCGAACGGCCGAGCTGGGCCTTCCGAGCAACGCGGCGGTAGACATTCCGGCCTTCGACACGTCGCAACATCGGACCTACACGCGCGAGGAGCCCAACTCGCTCACGACAGCGGAACTTCAGGACTTTCTGGCGTGCATGCGCGAGAAGTTCCCGCAGTTCTTCGCCATGGCGTTCACGGGTTTCGCGACGGGGTTGCGTCCTTCGTCATTTCGGCCGCTGCGGCGGACTGGGGCGACGCCGGACGTGCTGTGGGAAGAGGGCAGCCTGCTGGTTCGGCGTTCTCACACCCGAGGCGATGTCGAGATGAGCGGCACCAAGACGGGCGGCAACGACGAGATCAGCGTGCCAGCGGAGCTCATCGCTGTGCTCCGCTGGCACGTTGACACTCAGCTGCGGCCCGGGCCCCAAGGAGTCGGAGCTGCTGTTCCCATCAGAGGTGGGGGCTACCGGAGCCAAAGCATGGGAGGCCACCCGCCCAAGCTGCGAGGAGCCCAGCAGACAAAGCGAAAAAAGCCGATTTTCGTCGGCTTTTTTCCTCCATTTCTGGAGCGGGAGAAGAGATTCGAACTCTCGACGTCCACCCTTGGCAAGGGGATTTGAGCCGCTTCTAGCGGTTTCCCGCCGTTCCAACGTCGTTGAGATCCTCGGTCGAGTGAAGCGACGAGCCGGCGCTCACGGGCAGTCCGAGGTCACGTTCACTCCGCGAGTCAGCGCGGACAGCGTGTTGGAGCTCTTTCGCACGTCGACCGGCTCACCAAACGCATACATCGCGATTTGTCTACCCGATCCGATCACTCGGCGAGTCTCCGCACCGGTTCGGCGACACCGCTAACATCGAGGCCGTCGATGCGCAGCCCAGGTGGGCCGTGCACGACCAGCGTCGACGACGCGGCCGCCGCCGGCGCTGCCACCTGCACGCGCTCCCAGCGCGACGCTGTTCTGCGCTCGCCGACCCAGCGCGCCCCGGTGTCAGGCCGCCGCCGCCGGGAACGCTCAATCCCGATCGTCGCACAGGGGATCCCACGTCGGGCGCGAGCGCTGGATGAAGAGGCGCCGTGCGCGCGACGTCCTGCGATGCGGTACCCCCGCCCCTCCAGGCGAAGCCAGCCACCGCGACAGCGAGGATCGATGCGCCCAAGTAGCCGCTCCCTTTCGTGCCCTCCAACTGTGCTGTCCAAGGTCGGGTGCCCTCATCGGATCTCCCAATTGGGAGCGACTCCACGAACAGAATCTACAGGCAAATATGGGATTTTTCCCATCCCTCCCGGGCGCCTGCTTCGGCAGACGGGCACCGGCGGACACTGACTCAACGAGCCTCAGCCGGGGCCGGTGCGCACGTTGACGCCCCACGGAGGGAACCAAACCGACGGGGGCGCTGCGGCAGAGGCGCCTTATCTGCCCTACGCGCGCGCTTCCGGAACCTTTCCTCGTAGATCCGCCTACACTGGTGGTGTGATG
>JAYUYU010000536.1:0-5142 GCA_043752365.1 Myxococcales bacterium
TACAACGAGGGCGACCCCAAGCAGTCCGCCACCGGCGAAACATGCAGCGACAGCCCCGCCAAGTGCGGCTGCAGCGCCGCAGACCCCGACAC
This sequence comes from Myxococcales bacterium, assembly GCA_043752365.1. Taxonomy (GTDB): domain Bacteria; phylum Myxococcota_A; class Polyangia; order Polyangiales; family Polyangiaceae; genus PMG-095. Next base: position 93 of record JAYUYU010000536.1, read on the forward strand.
CGAGTGCGGCGCCCTGTAACGGAAGCCGAGCCAAAAGCGGACGCCGCGCCGAGCAGGCCGTCGCCCGCTTCTTGAGCGAGCGTGGTTTTCAAATCGTCGCGACCAACCTACGGCTCTCGTACCTCGAGCTGGACGTGGTCGCGCGCCGCGGCGAGCTGGTCGTGGTGGTCGAAGTGCGCACGCGCGGCCGCGGCGCCTGGACGAGCGCCTTCGGCAGTATCAACGGCAAGAAGCGCTACCGCATCCGCCTCGCCGGCCAGCGGCTCTGGCAACGCCGCTACCGCCAGGACATGTCCGTCAAGCGCCTGCGCTTCGACGCGGCGAGCGTGGTCTTCGGTCCAGCTGGACCAGTCATCGAGTACGTCGAGGCGGCGTTCTGACCGAAGACCACGCTCGCCGCTGGCTTGGTTTCATTGCCATGGGTGACTTGCAGCGCTCGGCGACAGACGCGACCTGAACCCCGGCGGGCGCTCGGCCTCGCCGAGTACTTCACTCCGGTCTTCTGTGTCGATCGCGATCTGCTCTCGCCAAAGTCGGGTGACCACGATCCAACTCGCGCGCGAGCGCGCTCGTGATTCCGTTCAGACGGCGTCGCGCCGGACGCCCTCAAAGGCTGATACGGCACGCACGAGCGGACGCCCGTGCGCGGCCCTAAAGGAAGGCTGCACGGGCCGACGGCTCCGCGCTCGGCGCCCCCTGCTTCCCCGGATCCCTCCGCCGGCTGACCCCTGGTCCCTGGTCCCTGGTCCCTGGTCCCTCAGGTGTTGAGAGCGTCTTTCATTGCTTGGCGGAGCTCGTAGAGGGGCTCGAGCTCGCCGGGTTCGGCTTTGGGTTCGAGGGTGCCGATAGCTTTCTCGAGCTTGTCGATTTCGCCTTGTTGGCGCGAGCGCAGGTTGATGACCATGGTCTCGAAGGCCTCGAAGAAGTCGACTAGCTCGTCGCCCTTACGCAACTTGTTCGGAATGCGCAGGTGACCCTCACCGACCTCGCGAATCTGCCGCTTCATTTTGTGAATCGGGCCCGCGACTTTGTGAGTGACCAAGATGCCAGCGAAGCCGATCAAGACGACCAGCAGCGTGAGCGCCGACGTGAGCGTGATCAGCATCACGCGCTGTTGCGTGCGAATCGAAGCCGATTGGTTTTTGAGGCCCGCTGCTTGCTCTTCGAGCGCTTTTTGTTGGCCCTTCAAGCGCTCGTCTTGCTTGTCGGCGTCACCCTTGAACGCCTCGAGCAGCGCCGGATTGTCGCTGTAGATCGGGTCCTTCACGATGTTCATCTTCACGACTTCGCTGACCTTGCGGCTCTCTTCCACGACCTCGCGGCCGCGACCGACGACTTGCTCGCCTTGCTGCACGGTCTGCGCGCTCTGGGTGATGACGGCTTCGCTGGTGCGCCACAACAGCGAGCCGAGGCACACGCTGAACAAGAGCGCGATGCCAACGAGGTAGCCGCTGTATTTGAGCTGGAAGTGAGCATCCAGCAGGTAATTCTTGAGGCGCCGCTGGTGGCGGCCTGTGGGGGGCCCAGACATGGATGCCGCTTCGGGCATATCGACCTTCTCCTGCTAGTTGGCTCGAACGGGAAACCCCGAGCGCAACCTGAGAAGCTTAGGTGGCCAAGGGTCGCACGAGCAAGAACGGTGTTTGGGTCAGCGCGCACCGGGTCCGCTGGTACTGGATGCGTAGGCGCCAACTGAGCGGTCGCAGTGGTCGAGAACTTGGCTGTCTCGTGGGTGGCGGGTCCCTACCCTCCTCCCACGCTCAGCACGTTGGCCTACTGATTCGCGGCGATGGTCGCGAACTTGTCGACCGCGCGCTCCGCCGCCATGCGGATGAGGTCGTTCTCGTTTTCGGTGCTGCCGGGCGACACCCCGGGCTCGGTCAGGTTCACCGAGAAGCTGCCGATCAGGTTTTTCTCGGGATACGACAGCATGGCGACCTCGATTTTCACCTTGAGGTTGCCGCCTGCATAATCCGGAGGGCTGACGCCCGGTGACAGGAAAAAGCCCTTTACCTGCGCGTGGGCGCGGAGACGACGCTTGGCATCGACCGGCGTTTCGTTGCCTGGAGCCGCCAGAAACCCCGCTGTTCCCCGCACCTTCGAGGACATGGCGCTCCGTACGATGCCGTCGACTTCAGCGGTGCCCCGCCCGGTCTTATCGGTGGTCTTGCCGATCGAGATATAGAACTTCGTGTCGTTGGTGAAGACCGGCTCGGCGTCACCGCCACCGTTTTTGATGATGTCGAGCGCGTGCACGATGGTTTCCTTGACGACGTCGCTCGACTCGACCCCGAGGCGTTTTTCAAGACATTCCTGTGTACCGCGCAGCCCCAGCCGTCCGAGCGCAGCAGCCGACGCCGCGCGCACGGTAGTATTGATATCGGCCAACGCGGAGCACAGCGGGCTGACCGCGCGGTCGCTCTTGGAAGCACCTAGCGCTAGCGCGGCTTGAGTGCGCAGCCGAAAGTCCTCGCTGTTGGCTAGGTTGTAGATGAGTCGTTCGACGTCGCTCGTCTCCGCAGACGCCAGCGAAGACACCAGGAGCGACCCCAAGAACACGAAGACCGACAACGCCCGCAACGCTCGGGAGGCCAACATCGAACGGCACGATATCATGGGCGGGAGCTACTTCGTTGGACGGTGCTAAGGCGGTCGCTGTTCAAAAATGGGGTATCCGGTATGGTGGAGCGCCGATGTGGTGCAATGAGCGCAACCGCCTGTCACTGGGCCTAGGCCTGGCGCCGGCGCGGGTACCAAGGGTGGGCCTGCTGGCCGCCATGCGTCGGGTTGCGGCCGTAACGCTCACGTGCGCGATGGGCGCCGGCTCGACGGCCGCGGCGGACGGAAGCGTCGCTCCTACCTTGAAGGTCTCCGGCAAAGCTTCGTTCGAGGCAGAGGCGCGCGCGAGCGGCGAGACCTTCGAGGTGCGCGCAACACTCAGTGATGAGGTCGGGCGCCCCTTGCCCGATTCCGAAATTCGGATTCGTACGAACTCGCCCAGCGCTGCGGCGACGTTGCATCGCTGCGGCGACCCCCGCGGAGAAGCAGGCGGAGAGCTGCTGCTCACCAGCGACAAGTCGGGCCGCGTTTGCATCACCGTAACCGGCATGACTTCGGGCACGGTCGAACTCGGTTTCCAGGACGCCCGCGGCTACTTGGAGCGCACGAGCCACGTCGTCCGCTTGCCCGAAAGCGTCGCGACTTCGTTCGAGGTGGGCTTCGACCCGCCGCTCACCACGCTGTCTCTCGACCAACCGGTACAGGAGCTCGGGCTCGTCGCGCGAGCACGCGGCGGTGCTTCCCTACCAGCGGCTGCGGAGCTCGTGCTGTCGATGGTGGCGGACGGCAAAGAGCAGGAGCTCAGCCGGGCGGCCCTCGATGGCTTGGGAGAAGTTCATCGCCTTTCGTTGGTCTCCGCAAGCTTCGGGCGCCCGGGACCGGCGCGCCTGGTCGGCCGACTCCGCAGGCACGACGGCGAGGTCTTGGCCCAGGCCAACGGCGCGATCACGCTGAGCGTGACGGTCGCGCTGAGCGTGGAGGGCAACCAGAGCGCCAGCGTCGTGCCTGGATCCACACTGCAAATTCATGCAGCTTCTGCGCTGGGGCCAGCGCCTTCGGGCGTGGTCGAGGCGCGCAGTCGTGGGCGCAGCGTGGCGGCGGCGCGCGTGCGCAACGGCGTCGCGTCGCTCACGTTTCCTGCGGCGCCCGCGACACTGCTGGGTAGCAGCCTTACCCTCGAGTACGTCGGAGAAGGCGCGGGCTGGCTGTCAGGTCCAGCGCTCGAGTTGCGCGTCGTTGCGCCGCGGCCCAGCTACGCTCGCTATGCTTTCTGGATCGTGGCGGCAGCCTTCGCCGGGCTGGCGGTCATGCTCGGTTGGCGGCGGCCCCCTCGCCCTCGACCCGCGGCGTCGACGCTAGCGCCGCGTTCGCGCGCCAGTGTCGAGGTCATCGAAGCCTTCGGCGCAGGTGGCGGCTACCAGGGTCACGTACGCGACGCCCATGAAGGCACCGGCATTTCACCAGCCGTGGTGAGCTTCGTCGGGCCCGGCGCAAATCGGCCCGTGTTGCTACAGGTCCGGACAGCTACTGAAGGCTCGTTCCGCGTTGAGAACCCCGAGTTTCCGCCTGGAACGCTGGTGGAGGTCACCGCACCGCACCATGCCACCCTCACGGCGCCCTTGCCTGGTCCTGGGTTGCTAGAGCTTTCGCTGATTTCGCGGCGCCGTGCGCTGATGGAGCGCCTCGTCCGGTGGGCCGAACGTCAGGGCAAGCCGTGGATTCGTTCCAATGCCGAGCCCACCCCCTCCGAGGTCGCGGCCACAGCCTCCAAAGAGACCGAGCCGGAGGTTGAACGCTGGGCCCGCGGCCTCGAACGCCTGGCGTTCGGAGCAACGCCCCCGGACGCCGCCGCCGAACAGGCCAGCGGGGTGGCCGACGATCCTAAAACGACGCGAGAACGAGGCATTGACTGAATGGAGCGCGCCTCCCTATAGTCGCGGGCCCTCAGCAGTACGCGCGGAATGGAATTCATCTACGTCCTACTAGCGCTGGCCCTCGCGGTCGGAGCGTACTTCCTCTTCTCTCGAAAGAAGGAGGCGTCCGCGCTGCCGCCTCGCGAGCAGCCGACGCTTTCTAAGCCGAAGGCGGAACGCGCCCCCGCCGCAGACGCCAAGGCGGGATCCGTAAAATCGCGAGTCGCGGACGCCGTCCCAGCTGACGACTCGCCAAAGGCAGAGCCGGTCGCGCGGCCTTCGGCACGTCCGGCTCCCCCGTCGCGACTCGAGGCCCCTGCCTCCGTCAAGACTCCGGAGCGGCCTTCCGCTACTCCCAAGGCGCGCGACGTCAGCAACCTGCGGCGCGGCCTGGCCAAGTCGCGTGAGGCTGAAGGTTTCTTTGGACGCCTCCGCGCCCTGTTCAGCGGCAAGAAGGAGCTCAGCCCGGATCTCGCGGCGCAAATCGAGGAAGTGCTGCTCAGCTCCGACGTCGGGGTCGAGACCACCAACGCCCTGCTCGAGCACATCAAAGCCACGCTCGCCAAGGGCGACTTGTC
>JAYUYU010000537.1:0-5112 GCA_043752365.1 Myxococcales bacterium
GGTTCCGGCCGCCGCCGAAGCGTCAGCCCGCGAGCTGACAGGGGCACCGCTGGAGACCAAGCCGGTCGTGGCGCCGCCCGTCGCACCCTCCGCGGCACCGCCCGAGAAGCCGCCGGCAGAGCGCCTGCTGGTCAGCGACGTGCAGGTCGCGAGTTGTCGTAACGAGCACGGCAAGCGCTCTCAGGCGTGTGACCGCGTCGACTTCGATCGCGTCGCGCGTGAGCACCTGCGTGGGCTTGCGACGTGCGCCGGCACCGAGGACGCAGCAGGTGTACTGTCGCTGGGCTTCGATCTGGATTTCCGAGCCGACAAGATCAAGAGCATTCAAAGCGGCAAGAGCACCTCGCTCGAGCAAGACAACGTTGACCGCTTGCTGGGCTGCGCGCGCGAGCGCTTCGCTAAGGTATCGCTCGCCGGCATTCCCCACGAGCAGAACACGTACACCCTCTACTACCGCTTGGAGCTGCTCCCGCCCCCCGGCTCCGGCGCGGGCGGCAAGCCCGAGGCCGGCGGTTCGCGTGGCGCGGGCGACGAGGGCACGCCGGCCAGCGGCACCGCCACCGTGAGCTGGGACGTAGCGCTCGTTCGTGCAACCCCAGCGCGTGACGGCGAGGTGCGGGCGCGCGTGCTTTCGGGGACGCGCGTGGCCGTGACCGGCAAGAACGGCGACTGGTTTCGCGTGAAGTTCGACGCGAAGGGCAACCAAGGCTGGGTCTACCGCACCGCCATCGGCATGTGACGAGACGAGCGCGTTTGCGTGCGTCGTGTTACAGCTAACGGGTCCGGCGCATGACGAGCTCGAAGTCACCGTCCCCTCAGCCAGAGGCGCCCGCTGCGGCGGCAGCGCCTGCGGATGTAGCGCTCGTGCACCGCGTCACGCCCGACGGCACCGTGCACGTCATCCGTCGTCGCGGGGACCAGCTCGAGGCGGGCGCCCTTTCGCCCCTGCGTGAGGGCGCGCCCATTCAGGGTGAGGTGCTGTCGCTGCGACCGCGCGAAAACTTCCCGCTGCTGTGCGACGTGGACGTGCTGTACACGCCGCCCCCCGCCAAACCGACCGACAAGCCCGCGCTCGCCACCCGTCGCAAGGGCCCCGCCCAAGTCGCTACCAACGACTACCGTGACAACTGGGACTCCATTTGGGCGAGCAAAAAGAACGACGCCCTGAACTAGGGTGGATAGGCGTGAGCTGCGGTCACTCTTCGCGTTCAATCCACACGTGCGGCTCGCCTGGCTCCTCACCCGGCTCCACGTGAATGATGCGCGGGCGGCAGCAGACCGCGCAGTCCTCGGTGTAGGTCTGGCTTTCGCCGCCGCCCAAGTCGACTGCAAGCTCGTCCATTTGGCCGCAGAACGGGCACTCGACGGCGGTGGTCGCCCTGGAACGGCCGCGCTTTGGCACGCGTCGACTATGCCACGCCGCGCCGACGGCGACGCAGCGCGGCCGTCGATATCAGCAAACCGAGCGTGAAAAGCGTGCCATGGCTGGTGCGCGCGCCCAGCGCGCAGCCCGACGCATCAGCCTTGCCGAGGCCGGCCGAGCTGCCGCCCGTGGCCGGGTTGCTGCCAGTGCTGCTGCTGCTGCCGGAGCCTGGGTTGCCGGTGCTGCTGCTGCCCGCGGTGGGGTTGCCAGGCTCCAGCGTGATCGAGTCCGAGTCCACGCACAACCCGGCCGCACAGGTTTCACCCTTGGCGCACATGTCCTGGTCTTCGTCGACCTCGCCGTCGCAGTCGTCGTCGAGGAAGTTGCACTTCTCTTTGATAGGCGCGCCGGGCGTGCAGTACTGCATGTCGCAGCCCGGGGCCTCGCGGCGGCACCAGCCCTCGCCGCACGTGGGGCGCGCGCGTTCGTCCACGTCGCCATCACAATCGTCGTCGGCGTTGTTGCAGGTCTCTTCGAGGCCCGGGTTCACGCTCTTGTTCATCGGTTGGCAGTCGCCGGGCTCGGCGGCCCAACCCTTGAGCCCGGCACAGCCGACCTTGGGCGTGCCCAGCTTTTCGGTGCGAGCGTCGTAATAGCCGTCGCCGTCAGCGTCGGGCCATAGCTCGACCGGCACGGCGTTTTCGTCGATTCCGCCGTCGCAGTCGTCGTCGAGCATGTTGCACAGCTCTTTGGCGTCGGGATACACGGTTTTGCGGTAGTCGTCGCAGTCACCGGTGGTCGCCACGAAGCCCATGGGCGGCGCGTCGACACAGCCAAGCATCGAAAAGTCGGCGCGACCGATGCCGTCACCGTCACCGTCGAGGTAGAAGGTCTTGCCCGAGCAGCCGTAAACGAAGTCGAACGTGCCCTCGATGGGGCTGTCCCCCGCGCTGCGGCTGTCGGCGTTACTGCCCAGGGCATACACCGAGAAACGGACGGAGCCTGCTTTGGCCGGAGCGACCCAGGCAAACCGAAACTGCACCGTGCCGCTGCTCGCGGGCTTGGGCTGGTTGTGCACCATGCCGCTCGACACTTCGGTCAGGCCTTGGTTCGCAATGACTTGCAGGTCACCGATGTCGGCGGTGTCGAGGTAGACGCCGCCGTTGGAGAAACCGCCCATCAGACTGAGCGTGAGCTCCACACGGTCGCCGGGATTGAAGGCGGCGGGGCTGGCGCTCATGCCCAGCGTGCCCTTGGGCCCGCCCGTGTGGCAGCCCGAGCAGCCGCTAGCCGCAATGCCACCAGAGCGCGCCTGAGCCTGACCGCTGAGCAGCGCCGCGCCGAGACCGAGTCCCACGCCGACGAGCGCGGACCGGAGTCCGAACGCGGGCAAACGCAACCAGGTCACTCAGCCTCTCTAACTCGCCAGAGTGGGCGAGGCTCGGTACTGCCGGCGCTTTTCGACGAAAGCTGTGAGGTGAAGCAACATACCTGCAAGATTGCGCTACTGACGGCCGGCCTGGGGGCTAACCAGGCACTCGCGCCTAGTGAGTGGCCCGAGCTGCAGAAATTGGTCTGAATATCTACACTTAGCGCGGTCTAGCTCGCTCTGAACGGAGCGCGTCCGGCTGCGGCTTCACGCCTACTGTCGACCCGGCCTAGCCTAAGTCATCAATGCTTGCCTACCTCGAGACGCCGACACCTCGGCACGAGCACGATTTTCTGGGGGCGGTCATCCGCAGCAAACGTTTGCACGCGTCTTGGGTCACCGCGCCGCGCTCGCCCGCCGAGTACCGGTTGTACCTGAAGGAGCGGCAGGGCCCGCGCTCTTACAAGTACTTCGTGTGCGACGAAGCCGGGCAAATCTGCGGCGTGATGAACCTCAGCGAGGTCGTGCGGGGCTCGTTTCAGAGCGCGTTCCTGGGCTATTACGCGCTGGCCCCGCACGCCGGAAAGGGCTTCATGAGCGCCGGGCTCGCGTTGGTGCTGCAGCGGGCCTTCGGCGAGCTGGCTTTGCACCGCGTCGAGGCCAACATTCAGCCCAACAACCAGCGCTCCATCGAGCTGGTAAAGCGCGCAGGTTTTCGTTGCGAGGGTTTGTCGCGCCGCTATTTGAAGATTGCGGGGCGCTGGCGCGATCACGAACGCTGGGCCATCACGATCGAAGATCACAAGCTTGCGCTGCGCAAGCAGAAGCGACAAGTTGTTGCGCAATGAAGCGCGCGCGCTTGCTCAGCGGGGTGGCAGGTCTGGTGGCGCTTGGTTGTTCCAGCGCTTGTGAGCTCGACGACGACATCAGGCTGTTCGCCGGCGACGCGGCCGTCGACTGCGGCACCGCGGACGCAACCCACGACCGCGTCGAGGTGGACGCTTGCGTAGCCGGCGCGTTGGACGGCGGCTCGGCCTTCATCGCGCGCTACCAGCAACAAGGCGAAGACTCGACGCTTGTCACGGCCGTGGCCATGAACACGGCCGGCAAGGTGAAGGTGTTTCGCTGGGACAGCTCGCCCTGCGGCGGTGGCGCCTGCTCGCCCGTCACGGACGTGCAGGCGTGCGAAGGGCCTGCGCTCGAAACCAAGACCCACGAAGACCCGAATAGCTTGCCGGTGACGTGCGACTCGCTGGGCTTGGCGCAGCGCGTCTGCGGTTGAATTCGGGCGCGCGTAGGCCGGCAAGCCTGTCATGCGCTGGCCGCGCCGTGTGCCAACCTGCGCCAGCCGCGCCGCGCCATCTGCAATTTGCGCCGAAATTTCCTCACTTGGCGACGGCACGTGGGTTGCTTGAGTGGTGGCGTGGTTCAATCATCCCGCTTCGCCTACGTGCCTTTGCTTTTCGGTCTTGCGGCTTGCGGAGGCAAGTCCTTCGACGTCGAGCCGGACCCGACCTCGGGTGGCAGCAACCAGGCTGGTAGCGGTCAGGGCGGCAGTGGCCACGGCGGCAACGGCTCTGCAGGCTCAGGCCACGCTGGCAGCATCAGCAAGGGCGGTGGCACGGGTGAGGGCGGCGGCGCTGGCGTGTGCGGCGGTTTCGACGACGAGCCCGGCTCGCCCGTCAACGTCATGATCATCAACAAGACCTCGGCTCCGATCTACTTGGGGCAAGACATGGTGACGTGTGGCGGCGTGTCGCCGCTCTTCAGCGTCGCGGACGCGGGCGGCGCCTTGCACGCGCCCGGCGGCTGCACCACGACCTGCCAACAGTTGCGCGACGTGGGACCAATCGGCTGCCCTGCCATCTGCCACTTTCCTTCGAGCGTGGCCCTTCAACCCGGTGAAACGCTGTACACCAGCTGGAGCGGCGTGTTCACGGTCGAGCGACAGCTGCCGATGCAATGCGCCAACGCTGACTATGGCACGACGTGCCAGCAAACCAAGCAAGTCCAACCCGGTAGCTTCACCTTCTCGGCGATGGCGGGTCGCAGTATCGACTGCAAAGTGACTACGGGCGGCGCTTGCGGCGCCTGTTCGCCGGGGGGCAACAACGCCGGCGGGTGCACGACACCGGGCAGCTTGATCGCCGGCCAAATGCTGACCGCCACTACCAGCGTGCTGCTCGACTACCGGTACGGCGTTTGGGGCAGCCCTCAGCCTGCTCCGGTGCCCGCACGGCCGGGCGGCGGCGGCTCCCCTGGTGCGGCGCTCATGCTGCTGGGCGTGGAGCTGGTTTTCACCGACTAGTGGCGAGGTGGCTCGCGGCGCGCATCACCCGCGCGATGGCCAGCCGCAGCTCCATTTGGGTCAACGGCTTCG
>JAYUYU010000538.1:0-27693 GCA_043752365.1 Myxococcales bacterium
GACCGCACCGAGCAGCTCGCCGTCGTAGGCCAACCGCGCACGCAGCTCGAATGGCAACGTGAGCACCCACTGGCGCAGCGGTGCGCCCCGAGGGATGACATGCTCCACGAGATTCGCGGCGGTCGCCGCCATCCGGCGGCGCCGTAAGAAGCTCGCTCCGCTCGCGGGGCGCCGGTTGACCTGCTTGGCTGCTCCCGCTCTCGGGTGGCGCTGATTCGAGCAACAGCCCTGACCGGGCTTGCAGCGGCCGCGTGACTAATGGTGCCGACCACGCAGAGCACGCAGAGCGCGACGATCCAGACTCGCCTTGCGAGTGGCGCACCAGAGTGGCCAGGACAGTCAGCACGGCCGGCAACAGCGGTCCCTTGTTTTCCGGCGTCAGAGGGCGCCCTCTAGCCATTTCCCCATTGGCGCGAGCTCGGTGCCGCCGCGCGCCACACGCTTTTTCTCGGCAGAGCCAACTGAGTGGAATGCTTCTGCATCCTTCGATACGCTCCGGTGCGAGGATTCGATCCGATGGCACGAAAGCAATATGAGAGTGCGCTGAAACGAGTTGCTTGTGTGACTTTCGCCCTGATCGTCACAGCCTGCGGCGAAGCGGGTGACGAGGACGGTAACGAGGGGCTCCCTGGTGCCGGCGGCGGGTCGCCGGGCGTCTCTGGGAACGGAGGAGCAGGTCAGGCCGGCGCGATGCTCGGCGGCGCGAGCGGCGCCGGCGCAAGCCAAGCAGGCGGCGGAAGCGCAAGCGGCGGCGGTGGCGGTGGCCCAACATCGGGCGGCGTGGGTGGGTCGAGCGGAAGCAGCGGCAGCCATACGGGGGGCAGCAGTGGCTCTGGAGGTAGCATGGTTGTGGGACATGATTGCCGCGATGAAACCTACCTGGCGAAGACCTACTCGGTGTGTCCGCTAGCGGCGTTGGACTACGCCGCGGCGCGCGCGTACTGCCAGTTGCAGAATCGCGAGCTGTTGCAACTCGACGATGCCGCCGAAGAGCTTTGGGCGTACGAAGTCGTCGCTGAACCCGGCAGCATTTGGCTGGGGGCTACGGACGCCCTCGTCGAGGGAACCTGGCGCTGGCCCGACGGTAGCGCGCTGGACGCCTACCTTAATTGGGATGATGGGCAGCCCAACGACAGCGGCGGCGGCGAAGATTGCGCGGTGCTGCATTCTGGGATGGGCCGGTGGAACGACGTACCCTGCAACTCCACCGCGTTTGGCAACGACCCGTTGACGACCATTTGCGAGCCTTGAGACCCGCTCGGAGCGCAGGCGCGCCACAATGGCGTCACAGCGTCTGGCGCCGAACGACGTCGATGTAGCCGAGTAGCCGCGGCACGTACGAACGTGGTCGACATTCCACATCGATGAACGTGCGCGCCCGAGCGGCGAGATCTCGCAGCCTCTCGACGTCAGGGTAGAGCTCGCCAATGGCGTCCGCCAACGCGTCGATGTCGCCGGGCGGCACCAACACCCCGCGATCCGCCAGAAGCTCCGGGAGCCCCCCGAGCGCAGACGCGATGACTGGCACCTCATGGTTCATGGCGTCGAGCGCCGCGTACGGGAGGTTTTCCGGCGAAAGTGAAGGCACGATTGCGAGGCGCCAGGTAGCGGTCTCACGCTGCAGCGCTGCCGACGAGAGCTGACCCAGAAACGCAACGTTGCTGAGCGAGCGAGCGCGTGAAAGCTCCTCGAGCTCTCGGCGCGCCGGCCCGTCGCCCACGATGCGAAAATTGAGCTTTGGCAGCCGCGCTGCCGAGCGAACGAGCACGTCGACACCTTTTTCGATCGACAAGCGCCCAGCAAAGCCAATCGCTGCCCGTTCGGACCAGGGAGCGGGCGGCGCGGTCGGAAGGTCCACCGCGTTTCGAAGCTGCGCAATGGGATACGGAAAGCCGAAGTCCGCCAGCGCGCGCCGGAGGTAGTCGCTCGGCGCGAGGAACGCGCCGATCTGCCCGTACGTGCCGAGCGCGCGCCATTGCCAATATGACTCCGCGCTCAAGATCGCGCCGTGCACCATGGACCCGCCACACGAATTCACGAAGGCGCGATGGAAGCTCTGATCGCGGCACTCGTAACAGGCACTACCGTCGCGCCATGCCGAGTAGGCGGGGCACCCCGGCTTATGGTCGTGCAAGATCATGATCGACGGCACTCCAAGCTCATGGAGTGTCGCCGGAACTACTGGGCCGAGGTGATGGTAGACGTTGTGCAAAAGTGCAACGTCCGGCCGAACACGCTCGATGAACGAAGCGAGCGCTCGACGCACCGTCTCTGACCAGAAGAAGCGTCCGACTCCCAGGAGCGACCGCCCGACACCTCGGCGGAAAGCAACCGCTTCGACGAACGAGCTACTGTCGTCAGCCGGCTCGTCGTCAGCACTACGCTGCGAGAAACAGTGGACATCGTGCCCCGCGCTACGCAGCCAGCGTGCTTGGTCGAAATAGCAACGCTCTGCGCCGCCACGTTGCGCATGAAACTTGTTTACGAGCAAGATCCGCATGGATCAGCCGTCCCTGCCTCGAAGTGTCGCCGCGACACCCGCGAGATTGTCGAGCAACGGCCAGCGCAGGATTCGGGTGAGAAACACGAGCAGCGCCGCCCAGACGATGACCGCTGCGACGGACACCGTCGCCAGCGCTCCAACGGCGCCCGTGGGAACGAGACGCAGTGCGAGCCACAGCGCAGCGCCTAGCAGACACGCGGAGCCGAAGGCCGGTGCGAGCAACCGGCACAGCTCCCTCGTCGTGACGCCAAGCACCTGCCCCAGCGCGATGCGCCAGACGACGAGCGCTGGTAGCAGCGCCACCAGCACTGCGATGCAAGCGCCAACCAGTCCAAAGGCTTCCGAAAGCGGCCAGATGAGCGTGGCCAGGAGCACGAAGCGCGGGAGGTTTTGTTTGAGCTCCAAATCCGGACGACCGATCGCTTGGAAAAGCGACCCTCCTGTGCCGGCGATGGCCCTCAAGAGGCCGGCGAGGGCAAGCCAGCGCACGGGCTGCGCTGCGTCTATCCAGCGGTCACCGAGCACGTGCTCGACGAGCGGCTCGGCGCCGATGAACAAGAATGCCGCTGCCGGGCACGCGACGAACGAAGCCCCGCCCAAGACGAGCATGAAGGCGCGTCTCAGTTGCTCGCGATCATCCTGCAGACGGGCAAACACTGGAAACGTCGCGCGAGCAAGTATATGAGACACGTGCGTGGCCGGTAAGTTCGATAGCCAGTAAGCCATCTGATAAATGCCCAGCGCTTCGAGTCCCAACTTCTTGCTGACGAACAGGTCGTCACCTTTCGTGATGACGAAAACGATCAAGGTCGAAGCCGTGACCCAACGTCCGTAACGAAACAGCTCACGCAGGCGCCCGAGGTCCCACACCAGCCGCGGGCGATACGGAACTACCAGGAATGAAACCAAAGCCGCGACCAGCGCTGCGATCAGGTTGCGAGCCGCGAGCCCCCAGCCGTTGCGGAAAACGAATAGCACCGGCAGTGATAGAAGCGCGCTAACCACGGCCTGCGCGAGCCGCATCTTGAACTGCGCCCGGAAATCGAGGCGGCGTGCAAGGCCAACGACCGCGGTGTTTTGAAGGCCTCGGAGCAGCAGGCAGGGAGCGAGCAAGAGAGCCAACCCGACCAGCGCGGCTTCGTCGTACACACGCGCAAGGAACGGTGCCACTGCAATCAGCGCCAACATCAGCACGGCGCCACGCACGACCTGCCAAGTGAATGCCACATCGAGAAACTCGGTCACTTCGGCTCGTCGTTGGGTGAGCGCGCGATCGAATCCCGACTGAGTCGGTGCCTCGAGCAGCGAAGTAGCCAGCACTACCGCGCCCACGAGGCCAAACTCGCGCGGAGAAATCACGCGTGCGGCCACGACACTGACCAAGCCCGTAGCGAACACTCCCAGGGCCTCGGCGGCCGTCACCCAGAGAGAGCCTCTGACGAGCGAGCCCAGCGCGGGTGTGTCCGTCATCCCGGCTCCGCGAGCGGTAATCGGATCTCCGGCACTCACTCGCTGCCTCGCCTTCGCTTCCGCATGTGACTACACCATCGTCCATTTACCGCGCTCCGCGCTGCGCAGCGCCGCATGGGCGAACTCGACGCCACGCATGCCATCCTCCAAGTTTGGACGAATCGGCTGACGTTGCTGGATGGAGCAGGCAAACGCGGCAAAACAGCCGACGAAAGCGGGATCAGCGGCGGGCCCCTGGCCAAAGAGCCTGCGCCTCAGGGTAGCCAGGCGACGCAGCGGAGCCGCCTGCTCGGGTACGCGGCTGGCTCGCCAGACTGCGTCTGCGCCGCGCACCACGACGCGATCGACGGCCGGCTTGGCACTCGAAAAAAAGCCCTTCACCTCGACGCCGTTCGCAAGGCGCAGTCGAACCTGCGCGGTGTCTTCGGACCGCCGCTCGCTCGTCGTGCGCGCGAGAACCTCCACGATTTCGCTATCGAAGAGGAAGCGCACCAGGTCGGCATGGTGAACCGCGATGTCGTAGATGGCGCCGCCGCCGCGCGCGACGTCTTGCTTCCAAGTCGGCAGCGTTCGCTCGTCGAACGTCAGTCGCGTTTCTACCGCGACGCCGCGAGCCAGCGGAAGGCGTTGCAGTTGGCGCTTCAGTCGTACGTAGGCTGGCGCAAAGCGGCCCACATAGCCGACGCACGTCACGCGCTCGGATCGCCCGGCGACGGCCACCAATTGCCGCGCGTCGTCGATCTCGAGGGTGAGCGGTTTCTCCACGTAGACGTGGCAGCCGCGCTCGAGCGCCGCCCTCGCCGCAGCAAAATGGTGGGCCGGCGGTAGCGCAATCAGCCAGGCGTCAACCGAAGCTCGCTGAAGCGCTTCGGCCGTCTCGGCGAAGATCGTGGCGCTCGGCATGAGCTCAGCGGACAATGCTCGGGCCGCCGGATCGACGTCAGCGACGGCCATGACCTGGAAGGCGCCGTGCGCGCGGAGGGCAGGAAGGTACTGGCTTGCCGCTACACGCCCGAAGCCCGCGATACCAACGCGAACCGACGCAGCCGAGCTCCGGCTCATTTGAAAACGGTTTCCGACGCCCGTAGCCCAGGACGTTTCGTAGATGCCATGGCTTCGCGATAAACCTGCTCGAGCCTCGACGTCGCGTCATCCCACGAAAACCGCGCGGCGACTCGACGAGCATGGTCGCCAAGTACCCTTCGCTCTTGCTCGGAGAGCGAGAGGATCCGCTCCAACCCGCTCAAGAGCCCACTCGGCGTCTCGGCGTTGCAAAACACACCTGCACCGTCTTCCACGACCTCTCGATGCGCCGGAATGTCACTGACGAGCACGGCGCGGCCGGCGCTCAGCGCTTCCAGCAGCGAGATCGGCAAACCTTCGAACCGCGACGGCGAGACGACCGCCAGAGCGTTGGCCAGGAGCTCCGCCTTGAGCATTCCGTGGGCTTCCCCGGGGAACACCACATGACTAGACGCCTTTTTCGTGAGCTCCGAGATGTATTGGGTGCCCGCCACCAGCGGTCCCGCAACGACTAAACGGAGGTTGGAGCGCGCGTTCGCATGGCGCCAGGCTCCGAAAGCCTCGATGAGCGTGTGCGCGCGCTTGTCGGGCTCCAGGCGCGCGATGAAAAGCAGGTAACCATCCCGCTCCAGACCGAAGCGTCGCGTGATCTCGCCGGGCTGAACCGGTTCCTGAGGAGTGACACCATTGCGAATGACGCATGTGCGATGCCCCAACGCCGCGTAGTGCTCGCGTTGGTGCTCTGCGACGACGACGGTCCGATGCGGAGCTCGGAGCGCTATAGCCTCGCCCGTGCGTAAGACCGATCGAGCCACCCGACCCCACTTGGCGGCGCGGTAGTCGAAGCCATGGATCGTCGCGACGACGGCCTTGCCTGCCAGCACTGGCAACGGCGACGGCAGGCTTGGCCCCATACAGTGATAGTGAAAAACGTCGACGCCTCTCGCTAGTGCCGAGAACGTGCATAGGACGGCGTGTGTGATCGCATCGAGCGAGCGCGTTGCGAGAGTGGGGACGTCGACCACGGTCACGCCATCGGTCCGTGCCCCGTCGAGCGACGCATACCAGCGACGATTGTACACGACGACTTCATGTCCACGCATGGCTAGTCGGCGGGCGACCTCGTCCACGTGCACCTCGACGCCGCCCCACGTAGCGGGAAATCCCTTCTGTCCGATGAATGCGATCCGCATGTGCTGTCGACGAAAGGCAGACGCCGCTGTGCACTCTACCCGGCGCTCTGCGCCATGCAACGTATTCGCGCTCCACCGCGCGGGTTGCGCGCCGAGCGGTACGACGGGGCGGACGCTACCGACCCCTGCTCGGCAGGGCGCCCGCGGTGAGATCACCGACCGGTACTTCGGCACCCGCCCGAACTGCTGCCTCGCTGACCTGTAGTCGATAGGTGCGCTCCGCGCTTCTGTCGCTTGTGGCCATCAGCAGCTGCATTGGCTCGTGGGCGTTGACGGCCCCCGAGCCGCCTTCGCTGGCATAGGGAATGATGAGCTCGAAGGAGCCGCTCGACTCCGCTTGGACGGTTTGGCGATACACTAAGCGCCGTTCCGCCGCCGTTCGAAGCCCTAGAAACACCGTTAGCGACGCACGCGGCCACGCCCTCCCGGTCACTCGCGCTCCTGCCACCACTTCGAAGATTTTGACGCTTGCCGTCACGTTATGGCCGTAGCGTAGAGTTTGGTCTAGCTCAACGGGTTGGAGCGGCGTGTTTCGGAGTGCAGCGGCGCGTTCGAGGGCTACCGGCGTCTCCAGGCGCAGGCTGACACGCGTTACGTCGAACCGAGCGCCACCGGACGTGGACAATCGACGCTCGTAGCTGGACCAAGTCTGCTGTGGGCTTTCGTAGACAAGGCGGTAGCGACCCAGCCCGTTCCCATCCTGAAGGTAGAGCCGCGCGGCAATCGTTCCCTCGTAAGCGGGACCATACCCGATCAACGGAATGCTTTGACCCCCGCGCTCGAGCAGCCCCAGCTCCCCGGTAAACTCGGCCACGCTGCGAGAGCTTTCTTCGACATTGACTATGAAGTTCTCGGCCAAGGTCTTAGCCGACAAGACGACGTAACGCACCGCTTGCTCGTCGAGGCAGCGGGGGCAGAGGCGTGCCAGGCTGGCTTCCTCGTCGGGTGAAACAAGCCAGTTTGCGATGTCGCGCGAGAATCCGTGGCTGCTCAGCGGCGTTCGTTCACCGAGTGCGGAGACGAAGTTTCCGAAATCCCAAGCACTGAGGACACCATAACTGCTCGCTCCGTACGCGTAGCGCCCGCCGGGCCAGCCCGGGACTTTGCTCGATACGCTCGGCGTCGGTGGCGGCGTGGACGTCTTGAGCCAAGCCATCGCGTCGCGCCAGGCCGCGTCGATCTGCAAGAGACGATGCGGCTCCGCCTTGAATGGATGGGGACCCGTAGAGAACGGCCAGAGCTGCAGCGACGCCAGTCCCAGGCAGATCACGAGTGTGCGACCCCCTTCGGCGTCGTGGCGAAGAGATGCCACGCGCGACAGGGTCAATGCGCTGGAGAGCGCGATAAGTGCAGGAGGAAGATAGCTGTAGTCGTGAGAGTGCAGCCAAGCCATCGAGACGAGAGCGCCCACGACCGCACAAGCCAGGTGCGGTCGTGACCCGGCATCCGCCCGTGCCGCCAGCCACCAGAGCGGCACGGCCGGCAGACTGAGTACGCCGAATAGGCCGTGCAGCGATAAAGCCTGTGCTGCCGAAACGCCGGCCTGCTCTTGAACGGCGGCGGTTTTTGGCTCCAGAACCAGCTTGGCGTACTCGGGCGGAAGCCACAACAAGGTCAGCGCAGCCGCTAGCAAGCCGAGCAGCGGCACCGCCACAGCGGCCAAGTGCCGCCTCGCCGCCACTTGGGTAGCGTAGCAGTGGACGAACGCCCCCAGGCTGGCCAAAGCCAACGCACATGCGAGCGCCGGCGCATACAAACGATTGACCAGGATCAAGTCGGGCGCAACCGTCCGCGCTGTGAACAACCCGATCGCGAGCACTAGTCCATGGTCCAGCGCCGCGCGGGCACTGCTGCGACAGTCACCGTCACGAACGCAATCCGCGCACAACGTCGCCACGATTGCAGCTCCAACCAACACGATAACTAGCGGAGCGCCGCTCCAGGTGAATTGGTAGATGAGGAGGGGGAAAGCGTGAAGCGCGCGCCGCGGCCACGATGCTTCACCTGGCCGTAGAGCCGCCGCAAGTCCCCACATCGACGCCAGAAGCAGCGCCAACTCCGCGGCGTGATGATCGGCAAAGCCGAGCATAGTGCGAGCGAAACTCAAGCCAGGAAAGAGTGAAAACACCGCCAATACGAAGGCCGCATAGCGCGTGTCCAGAAGTGATCGCGTCACGCCAAACAGCAGGTATGCACTCATCAAGTACAGGCCGACGGGCGCCCACGCGAGCACGATGCCAATGGTGGCTGCACTTGGCTGCCCCGCGTTGAACAGCAAGCTCAGTGCTGCCAAACCTACGTGAAAAAGCCCGGCGTGCGGCGAGCGTTCGCCTTGCGGGAAGTTCGTCCCGACGTCCCAGCGTTGCACTTGCGGGAAGTGGTACACGGCGTACGCGGTGTGCCGCAAGTGGTAGTACGAGTCGGTATCGAGCAGCTGAACTTCGCCCGAGTCGGGGAACACGACCTTCGCTACCGGCAGCGTGCGTGCGTAGACGCTCAAAACGAACACGGCGAGCACCACCACGTAGAGCGGATGATTCCACGACCGGAATCGCGACGCTGCATGCACGACGGGCCGGTCAGAATGCGCGTGCACGCCGGGCTCGCTTACGGGTGAGGGTCGCAGAGTCCTTGACAAACCGGCGTGACGTCCCATCCTGATTCGCACAACTTGCGAGCGAGTCCGAGCGATGCCGCATCCAGCGCGAGCTCCGCCACGCCGACTCTTCGGCAGCTGCCGCGGAGCGTTGACCATGGCTGCAAGCCGCCCAGGCTCACCACGTTCGAGGCCTCCAACTCCAGTATCCGTACATCTTTCAGCGATGACAGCGGCGAGAGGTCGCTGACGCTTGTCCGCGTCAGGTTCAGTTCCTCGAGCTCGGGCAGCAGAGCCAGATTGGCGAGATCTGAGACCGGGTTGTCCTGGAGCGAAAGGTGCGTCAGATACGGGACGGCTTCGAGCCCTGCTAGCTGGCCGAGACCCGTAGCGCCCAAACCAAGAGAGCGGAGCCCGGGCACACCGCGCAGGGACCCAAGCTCATTCAGCGGATTGGAGTACACCTCCAGAGTGTGGAGGACGGACTGCCTCAAATCACCCAGCGACGTGATGCGATTATTGGCGGCTTTGAGCTGGCTCAGCGTCGGGTGATCATTGATGCTCCTCAACGTGGTTAGCTCATTGTCGTTCACGCTGAGCACTTCGAGCGCCGGATAGGTTTCGAGCTCGCTTAGGTCCGAGAGCGCATTTTCATTCAGTACGAGCTCCTCGAGGTTGACCAGCGACGGTACGGCCGCGAGCTCAGTGAGTCCATTGCCGGACAAGTCCAGCGTCACGAGCGACGAGAACACTTCGAGCTCCGCCAGCTCCCGGAAGTCACTTCGAATGATTCGCAACGTGGTCACCTGCGCGACCGAACCCGCGCGTAGAGTAGTCACGTCAGGTGGGGTTGAGTTCCGGATTTCCAGCGTGGCGAGCGAGCGCAATTCCATGAGGGGGGAGAGATCCGTCACCGTGGCATTAGTCACTCCCAGCTGCACCAGATTGGTGAGGCATTGAACGCCTTCCAACGACTTCAGCCCATTGGGCGAGAGCCCCCGGATGCGGGCGAGCTGCTCGGCAGACGGCGGAGTGTCGGGTGGAAGTGCCAGAACCCGCGCAAGCTCGGCCTCAAGCTCGGGGTTTGTCCTGTCTTCGCACAGGCCCGAGCCATCATCGGGGTTACGCTCCCCGCGGCCCCCGCAGCCCACCAGCGCAATCAGCAGCAGAGACGCGCGCAGCATAGGAGTCAACTAGCAGACGTCGCCGACGCAGACAACGGAACCGGTGCCGCACAACGGCTTGCCGGCGCCTCCGGACGGGTGCACTTGACGCCCCGGTCATTCCGTCTGACAGCCTATACCGTGTAGGCGAAAGGGTAAATTGCATGACGCAGGAGGTTAACGGCGAGCGCTTCCGAGTTCAGCGCCCCGACGTTGTCGAACAACTAATCGGTGATGAGCTCGTCGTCATCAACTTCGGCAATGGTCGTTATCACGGTATTCGCGCCGGCGGGGTTCGAGTCTGGCAAATGCTAGACGCCGGGTTTTCACTGGGCGAGATCGTCCGCTCCTTCGACGCCGACTTCCAAGTCGTGTTCGCCGACCTACGTCGGTTCGTCGCCGAGCTGCAGACACAAGAGCTGATCATGCCCGACTCCCAGCGGCATTCGCCGGAAGCGCAGGCGAGTTGGCCGGCGCTTGCTTACCATTCGGCCGAGCTCGAGACTCGCGACGACATGCAGGACTTCCTGACGCTCGACCCCATCCACGACGTGGACGCGAATGGTTGGCCCAACTCGCGCTTGATCACGAGCTCAGCGGAGTCGTGATCGTCAACTCGAATGTTGCCGAGTTTTTCGACCATCTGACGGAAAGGGTCTACAGGGCCTCGCGAGCGGGGTGCCGCACCTTCGACATCCTGCTGGGGGGGCACCGCGTTCGTCTGTTCTTTGCCGGCGACCGGCTGCTCGAGCAGCTTTGGCCGGCGGTAAGACACATCGAAGCGCCGTCGGGCGGCACGCCGGTACTGTGCCTGCATGCGTGGGAGGGGAGCCTGAATGGGAGCGGGCCCGAAGCCCCTTGGCGCCCCGAAGCGATCGCTGCACGAGGGGTGATCGCCGGCTTCAACACGCCTCGCTTCCACACGGCATTCAACCCCGACTCTGGAGCATTGAGCGCGCTGGATGCGACGACCGCCCAGGGGTTTTTCTGGACCCCCGACGCTGATCGGCTGGCTGCGTACGAGAAGGCTGCTCCGTTTCGCACGCTGCTGACTTGGAGTGTGCAGTCGTGGGGCGGACAAATGGCACACGCCAGCGCGGTGGCCGGGCCAGCTGGGGCCGCACTCGTCGTGGGGCCCGGCGGAGCCGGGAAAAGCACCGTGGCTCTGGGCTGTTGGGGATCCGGGCTCACGTACTTGGGTGACGACTACTGCACTGTGCTCCCGGACGCGGACGGCGGCTTCTTGGTAGCGAGCCTGTACGCAACGGCCAAGCTGGAGGCCGAACACCTCCGAAAGCTCCACCCTAGTCTGGCGTTGAAGGAACCGCCCAGCTGGGCCAAAAAACATCCCAAGGTAATCCTGCCGCTGGACGGAGAGCTGCGGTCCCAGGGCCGCTCCGCGAAACTGGCCGCAGTCGTGGTTCCGAAGATCGTCGAGCAACTCGGCTGTGAGCTCGAGGAATGTCGCCCCGCCGAAGCATTGGCAGCGCTGGCCCCGAGCTCCATCTTCCAAGCGCCACTACTCGGCCAGGAGGCATTCGCTTTCTACGCGCGGCTCGTCGCCCGAACACCTTGTTTTCGACTTCGCTTGGGCAGGACCATGGGCGATATTGCCGGCCGAATGAAGGAGCTGCTTCAGCATGGCACCTGCTGAGTCCGTTAGCGTGATTGTGCCGGTGCTGAATGGGGCGAGGTTCATCGACAGCTGCTATCGGACGCTCGCCCGTCAAACACTGCCGCCGAAGGAAGTCATCTTCGTGAACGACGGCTCCACCGATGACAGCTTGTCGTGCATCGCTCGTCTGCCTGCGGGCGCGTTCGCCGTTCGCACGATCACTCAAGAGCAGGTCGGCCCTGCTCGGGCAAGGAACCGCGGCTTGGCTGAGGCTTCAGGGGACGTGCTCGCTTTCTTGGATGTCGATGACGAATGGTCCCCGCGATGCATCGCCGAATGGACAGTCGCTTTTGCCCATCGGCCACAGCTCGACGTCGTTGGAGGGCTCGTGCAGCTCGATTGGGGCGACGACGTGACACCACGCGACCCGCGGCTGACGCAACCCCATCGACGTGTGAACCTGGGTGCCTACGCTTTCCGTCGGCGCGTGTTCCAGGCTATCGGTGAGTTCGATCCGAGCTTGCGCTACGGAGAAGACGTCGATTTTTTTGCTCGAATCAAGGCCGCCGGTCTGAGCTGCGAGTACTTGGACATTGCGCTTCTAACCTATAGGCAGCATGCCGGAGGGATGACGCACGGCCGGGGAGTGCACGAGCTCGGCATCTTCGAGGCGCTTCGTAAGGCGCTCGTCAGGCAACGCGCAGCGAACAATCCGCCCGACGGGCCGATCGAATGATGCAGGAGACGAAACTGAGCGTGATCGTGCCGGCGTACAACGCGGCCCAGTATTTGGGCGAGGCTCTGAACAGCATTTTCGTGGCTACGGGGGCCGTTCGGGGGCTCGAGTGCGAGGTGATCGTCGTCGACGATGGTTCCGACGACGATACAGCTAGGGTTGCTGCCGGCTTTCCCGTCAGGTGCGAGCGCATTGGGCACGCCGGCGTCGCCGCGGCGCGCAACCACGGCTACGCTCTTGCTACCGGCGAGCTGCTCGCCGGTCTCGACGCCGACGACCGTTGGTCGAGCGAACGCCTTTTGCCCCAGCTCACTCAGTTGAAAGACGATGCAGCGCTGGACGTCAGCTATGGTTTCGTTCAGCAGTTCGCGGTCGTGAGCGGCAGAACGGAGCTGGTGGGGCCGCCCGTCCCTGGTCGCTTGCCGGGAACGATGTTGCTGAGACGCGCTGCTTTCGTGAGGGTAGGCGGCTTCGACACGAGCTTGGTACTTGGAGAGTTCATGGACTGGTTGGTGCGGGCGCGGCGAGCGGGAATCCGTGAGCAGGTGTCCAACCACGTCTGCCTGTTTCGTCGCTTACACGAGCGAAACCTTGGCTCCGTCGCTCGCGATCACCGCGGTGACTACTTGACTATCGCGCATCGCAGCCTGCAGTCGTCACGCAATCGGCGGTCGGAATGATGGGCGAGCGCTGCTGGCCGACGTCGAGTCAGTCACTGCTGCTACGCGCAGCAACCTTGCGCGGTGCGGCCGCGGAGGCGGCATGGCGAAGCTGGCTGCGCGATCACCGCGTCGAGGATGCCGACGAAGGGGCGTTCAGGCTCCTGCCGGCGGTGCATCGAAGTCTGGAACGACAGTCGCCGGACGCTCCCCAGATGTCGTATCTGGCCGGGCTCGCGCGACATACGTGGTTCCACAACCAGCGAAAATTGCGCGTGCTGGCCGCAGCCATCCGGGCGCTGCGCGAAGTCGAGACGCCCGTCTTGCTGCTAAAGGGGGCGGCGCTATGCGCAACGCATCCGGTGCTCGTCAAAGAGCGTCCCATGCGCGATGTCGATCTGCTCGTCCCGCCAGAGGCCGCGGAGCTGTCCGTCAAGACTTTACTGAGCCACGGATTCCACGCGGATGTTAGAGCTGTCCACGAGCAACTACATTTTCGCCATGCAGCCGTGTTCTCGAGTGGAGACATCGAGCTCGATCTGCATACGGCGCCGCTCGTCGAAAGCCTGACGATCGATAAGGCAACACGCGACTGGGCGTGGGACTCGGCGTCGGCCGTGGAGGTTATGGGCGAGCACGTGCTGGTGCCCGGAGCGACCGAGCAGCTCTTCCATACGCTCGTGCATGGAGTTCGGTATTGCGCGGTTCCTCCCGTGCGCTGGGTACTGGACTCGTTGCAACTGCTGGAGCGGGCGCGCGCTCACGACATCGACTGGCCACGCCTCGTGCGGCTCAGCAAAGCTCACCGAAGTACGATGCTGGTCGCTCGAGCCATCGATTACCTGTCTGCGCAGTTCGATGCTTCGATTCCCCCTGACGTCACAGAAGAGCTACGCAGCGAGCGCCCCAGCGCGACGGAACGGATCGACGGCTTTTTCAAGACTCGGCGTTTCGAGCTCGTCGGAGACTTGCCCTCCTTGTTGGTCGGCTACGGCCACCGCTCGCGCGTCGATGCGCAACAACCGAGTACTCGTGACTTTGCTCGCTACTTGCGCTGCGTATGGAACGTGCCGCCCGAGCAGTCGCTCAAGGCTGCGCTGCGCGAACGTGCGACCCGCCGTCTTCTCGCGAGCTGGCGGCGGGCCACCGGCAGAGCCGGGCGATTGCACGGGTAGGTGGCTGTGCGGCGCAGGAGCGCCGTGCGACCCGACCGGTGCTCCTGCTTTGTCGCGGGTGTTCCGGCTCTGCTCCCGAGCTCAGAAGATGCCGCTTGCTGCCGTCACCACGGCGGTGCTGGTACTGCCCAGAGTGCGGTCTGCGCAGAAGCCTGCAGTCGTGACGTTGCCTCCGGCACCAATGTCGCTATTCCAATTTTGAGGAATCACGAGAACGCTACCCACATTCCCGCTGAACTGGGCATTCCAACTCGTATAAATTCTAGACTGTAGGGTGTTGAGAGTCACGCGCCAGCCACTTGCCGGCTGCGCTGTCGCATTGCTGACCTTGATGACCGCGCAGTACCCCGTGCCCCAGTCCGACTGAATGAGGAGCTGCGCCGTCACGTTGCCCGTGGCAGTACTGCAGGGACCGCAGCTCAAACCGCCACAATCCACACCGGTCTCTGTGCCGTTGGTGACCCCGTCGTGACACGTGGCGACGGCCGTCGGAGAGCCGGTACTCGGAGCGCAGGCATCGATCGCGATCTCCTGCGGGGTCGTTGGCGCGTACGGCCAGGTTCCCCGGGGTATTTCGGTCGTAATCACGAGCGGACCTCGCTCGCGCGGTGTGAATGGGACCGTAAAGACTCCGCCGAAGCCGGTGTAGACGTCGACGGTGTCGTGCTGTCCCGAGGGGTACTTGACGACGATACGGATGAGTTGACCCTTGTAAGCTGGTTCAACTCGTCCGGTGACTACAATGTCGCCGTTGGTCGCGGACGTCGCGCTCGAAAAGACTTGAGCAGTAGGTTTGCCCTCTGATTCGAACGATACGCCTCCTAGCGGAACGCGAGCGTCGCCGAGATCAGCGTACGCGGTGAGACTCCAAGTGCTACCGCAGTAGCTCGGCGCGTTGATGCCGGAGGTGGCGCTGACATTGCACGCTTGCCAAAACTGATCGTAAGGATTCTGGGTGGTTGGCGTGGGAATAACAGCCGAATCCCAACGCAGCGTGCCGCTGAATACCCGCGAGCTCTTTCCTGCCATGAATGCCGCTGGCTCGGCAATCTCGACCTCGTAGCCCGGCAGCAGTCCCTGCGGCTCAACCTTCACGTTCAGAGCTTGCGCAAAGCTGTTGTGCACTTCGACGCTGAATGGAACGTCGTGCCAAGGTGAAGCGCTGACGAGCTCCATCTTGTGCACATTTTCTTGGGCGAGATTGTTGAAGGGGTTGATGTCAGCGACTTGCCCAAATGAGCCGACCTTCCAGCTCCACACCTCGGCGGCGATGCAGGTATGGCGGTCAGTGCCGACGTCCACGCCTGGGCTCCACGGTACGCTGAACACCGTCGCGCCGCCGGCAGGAATAGGCTTCGCCTCCGTCAACTCGAGCTCCTCCCACATCTCGGGATCCCCGATGCCGCCGGGCGAGTTCATCAACACTTTGATTCTAACGTCTTCTGCGGCGAAGGTGCCCTTGTTCTCGACGTAGATGTGGATCCAGTTGAGGGGCACGCCGCCGTTCGCCATTGGGTCATAGCCATCTCGGTAGATGGGGACAGTCCCATTTCCGACATCGCTCGGTCGCGCGGGGTTCACCGGCGGAACGGCCGACGTTGCACGCTCGAACCAAATAGAGCGCGTGGCGTAAACCTTAGGAGCGTTCCAAGGCTCGATCTTCAGATCGAGAGTTTCGGTCGTGTTGTACACCACGCGCACCAGCGTGCTCGGGGGCAGGTTTGGATTCGGCGCCGGCACACTGCCAATCGCTTGAATGCTAATTCCCGGATACGACGGGAACGTGAGGGTGCCGTCGAGTGTGTCCCCGATGTTGACCGGGTCGCCCTCCGTCTTGGCGTACGGTGGCCCTTCCTCGAGAGTGTGCGAATGACGACGGTTGATCGGCTTCACGTCCACGCCGTTCAGGGTGAGGTCGGCCATATTGTCCGTAACGTGGATGCCGCCGCTTCCCGGTAGCATCTTGTTGAAGGCGCCTGTCGGATCGGGGTTCTCCTGTCGGTTTTCGACCGCGATGTAGTGCCGCGGCACCAGCGCGCCTGCTGCGGGCGTGTCGTCGCCGAACGGCAAGATCAGCATCTTCGCGATCCGCTCTCCACCAGGCGCCGCGAGATTATTGTCGTAGGCGGAGCTCGGGTACTCGAGCGGTGTCACGACGAAGGTTTCGTCGGTACCAGGCGCGATGGTGATCACCGTCCCGTTCTGCCCGGCATCCCCGGAAATCCAGCCGTGGTACGACTGCTTGTTAAACGCGCCGGTTTGCGGAAAGGCGCCGTGACTGGCCATCATGTCCCACTGCCCCACGAAGGTCAGGTTCTCGTGGAAGTCCGTCTTGAAGTCAAAAAACGTGGTGCTGACGTCGTACAAGTCGGGAAAGCCGAGGTTGTGACCGACCTCGTGGGCGACCGTCGCTGCGCTGTCGGTGAGCCCTAGCGCCGAGATGTCGGACAGCAGTTGGTAAGAATAAGACGCGGTGCCGTCAGTGAGCGGCACGTCCAGAACGAAGGGATCGACGCTCGCGTTGGCGCGCAGCACGTTCCCGAGATCCGTGAGCAGCATGACGTGAATGGCGTCGAAATCTGCGAAGTAGGTGTCCAAACTCGCCTTCAACGTGCTGCTGGACGGCGAGCCATTGGGTACTTCGCTCGGCAAGCAACCCAAATCATCCACCAGCTCGACGTTCAGGAAACCCTTCAGCGCTTCCTCCACAAGAACCTCTGCGCCCTGGTCCGTCTTCTTGCGTCCGCTCCCCTGGCCGACTTGAGTCTTTACCCCGTCGATTCCCAAGACAACGCCGACTGATTCCGGCGCTGACGAGGTGACGGAGTTGAAATCCACCCCGGTTTGCGAGAGTTGGATATCGAACTCCAGCTCGCTACGGCCGTTGATTAGCTTGTCACGGATGGTGGCCGTTGCGGCTACCTGAGGGCGCAGCACCAGCATTAGGTCCCCGGCACTTTGCCACTTAGGACAGGTGCTCCCCGATACGCAGCCGACGATGCTGGTCCCGTCATTCCTCGTGATGTTCCAGCTGAAGCTGCTGGTCGTGCCGTCAGCGGCCGCAAAGTTGAAGTTGACCGTCGGTTGGGTGCTCTCGCGGAGCGAACCCGGGACTGAGGCGCCTTCGGAGGTCACGATCACGCGACCAGTGGCCGGCGTCGTCACCACCGTCGGGCGGACCAAGCCCAGGTTTAGACGGCTTTGGAGGTCGCTTGCGACGTAGTTGATGGATACGGCGCTGCCAGTCACCGACTCTTCCGTTTTGACGCGGAATCGCAACCTGCCCGTGAAGAATTCGGGAGTCCCGTCGAAGTCCACCTCGAGCGCGGCACTCGCTAGCTGCCCGTTCATATGGTCGATGAGCTCTTGAACGGTGCTGAAGACCTTTGCAGGGTCCGAGGTCAAGGTGGCCGTGCGGACGGGTGCGGCGGGATCGACGATGTAGTCGACCACTATGTTGCTGTAGCTTAGCGTGTCGAAGTACGTGAACGCGCCTGTCGTGTGCGCGGGTTGAAAGGCTGCTTCACCAGCATTCGGAAATTCCTGGTCGATCCGATAGAAACAGCTCGACACGACGGTGTCGAAGGACACGACGCCGTACGACGTCTCTTTCCAGAAGGCTGCTTGCTGCGCATACTTTTCGACGATTTCGGCATGCTTCATCGGAAACGCCGCCTCGAGCTGACGACTACTTGCGTTGTATGCGTATTTCGAGTCGACCACCGGAATCACGAGGATCCTTTGATCGCCCAACCCGGCTTTACCGTCGATCTGAATTTTCTTGGAGTCCCCGCGTGCCGTTTCCGCTGAAGCCTCGCCGACCAGAGTGAAGACGAGTGCGGTCGCGATAGCCCAGGCGCGCTTGATATTGTTCGAGTTCATGGCGTCGAGCTCCTTCACTGGCAGGCGTTCGGTTGGTTGTTGAACGGGTTGCCGACCGAGGCGTCTGGCTCGATGCGAACGACGCGCCCGTACAACGGCGCTTTCACGGAAGTGCGCGAGGGAACATTGACCTCGGCGTTCGGAGCAATCACCTGCGTCACGATCGTGCTGTCGGTACCCAGGCGTAGCTGACTTTGCTGCAGCGAGTAGAGAACGACGGCACTGCGTGTGCTAGTGGTATTGGCGGCTTTGAGGACACGTTGCGAGTGGCGGTCACCGAACATCACACCGTCCTGCACGAAGAGCTCCGCGGGAGCGCCCCGCCATAAGCCAATCAGACTGGAGTCCGGTTCGAAGACGACTGCTTCGAAGTAGTACGCGCCACTTTCGACGGTGAGCGTGCTGTCCGGCGTCACGTAGAGGTGGCCGTATTGGCCGGGGGGGAGCCGGAGGGTGCCCTCTACGAAAATATCTGGGCCAGCGGCAGTGAAGCTCGGAATTGCCGGTGTACTGCACAACAGGGTCGAGCTGATTGGCAACGTCGCCCCGAAGATTTTGGCACCGGCTTGCATGTTCACGCTGTTGTTGGTGAAGGCGGTGCCGTTCAGTCGTGCGTTGCTTCTCAACGTCAGAAAATTGGCAACCACGCTGCCTTGAATGCCGGCGGCAGCGCCGAGCTCGACGTTGTTGCTAGCTCCGAGCAGGCCATAGCCAATCGTCGCTCTATCACCGAGGAACAGGCCTTCTCTGCCGTACAGAAAGTATTGGCGCGAGCAGTCCAGAGCTTGCGCCGGAACCTGCCACGACACGATCGCCGCCACCACCCACGTGAACCCAACACCGCGCCGTCTACTCATCTCTAGTCCATCCTTCCAATCGCCTCCTCTAACAGACGTGTGGAACCGGACACCAGACCTATTTCACTGGAGCTTTGTGCCGGCAGCGTCAGATGGCGGTCGGCGACGAGAGGCCTCGAGCGGACGGTCGACGACGGCGGCGATTCGTGTCATCGCGAAGACGTTGGCGCACGGATCGAACGGCGAGTGCGTTGCGCCACGCGTGTTCAGGCGCTAGCGGCCACGGGTTCTGGCGCTACTGGCTGAGAAAGCGAACGTGGTGTAGCACGGCTGGAACGCCGCTTCCGGCCTGTGCCGCCGCTCGCGGGACCCTGTCGCCGACGGCGGGGACGACGGTCAGCTACCGCGTGTCCGGTGAGTACCTCTCTCCATCGACCCAGCGCTCGTTCCGACGCCGACGCTTGGCTCGCCCGCGGCAGCGCCAAGCCAGGACACGGCCGAGAAGCTTACGCATCGCCTGCCGGCTTTGCTGGAGCGCGGCGAGGCTCCGTGGACAGCTTCAATTTTCGCTTGCTCTTTGGCAAGCGCGGCGCGTGTCAGAGGGACAGCGGTCCCTTGTTGAACTGCGGCTCGCCCACGGTAGCGATCCCGACGCCGAACGCGTTGGCGAGCGCTAGGTACAAGTCGTTCAGCGCGCCCTGCTTGCCGTCCAGTGCTCGCCCCGTCGTGATAGCACCACCCGCGTTTCCCGCGATGAAGCCGAGAGTCGGGGCGCCCATGTGCAGGGCGCTGTTCGACTGCTCCGATAGCACCAGAATGGCGCAGTTATCCAAGAGGCTACCCTCGCCTTCTGCGGTGTTCTTGAAGCGGGTGATGAGCGCGCCGACCTGGGACCACAGCCACGTTTGCACCTTATCGAAATCGGCACCAGGGTCGTGCTGCATCTCATGATGCCCGCGGTTCACGCCTAAAAACGCAAAGCTGGTTAAGCTATCCTCGGTATTCAAGAGCTGCAGGCTTCCCACCCGCGCTATGTCGCAATTGATGGTTTGAAACAGGAGCTCGCTCATGACGGGAACGAGCGTCTCCAGGTTGCCTCCGTGATCGATGTTCGGCGCTCCGCACGAAGCCCCCGCCATGGCCGGGGGTAGGTTGCCGCCTGCTCCGGGGAGACTGCGCTCGAGCTCGCGCAGCGCCGTCAAGTGCTCGTCGAGCTTGGCGTGTTCGCTCCGGGCAGCAATCGCTTTGATCGCCTCGATTTCCGCCTTGTGCACATCGAGGATGCTTTGCTGCTTACGGCTGACCGTAAGCGGCTCGCCGACTGGCGTCGGCTCCGATGTCCCTCCCACGCCCGCAAAGAACTGGCTATGGGCCGTGGCCGGGTCGGTCACGGGCTGCACTGCGAGCCCGTTCGAGTAGATGAGGCGGCGCGTAGGTCAGATAAGCGGCCTCTCCCGCGGCGGCCCCGGTCGGTTTGGCGCCCTGCGTGGGTCGTCAACGGGCGCCCGGACCCTGGCCGGCGGCGCGTAGGCAATTTAAGCCGGGGTGGGCTGAGATGGCCGTCGCCACTCCTCCCCTCCCAAGACCCAGTGAGCCCCCCTGAACGGCTTCATCACTCCCCGCAAAGCCGCCCCGACCGCAAGACTCCGGCGGCGAGCCGGTCTCAGCGCGAGGCTCGGCTCTGCGACACGTTGCCAGTGCCGTTGCGGAGTCTCAGGGTTCAGTGCTCCTCGAACAGCTCCCGCTGCGAGGAGGTCTCGGTTTGCTGTCGCCGTCGAACGACGAGGGTCTTGAAGTACGGCGGGTCTCGCGGCGGAGCTCGAGCGGGTGGCTCGCTGAGCTCTCCGCGATGATGAAGGAAGCGGGCAACCTGAGTCGGGTCGGTGATGACGGCGAGTAGGCGCATGGGCCCGCCGCAGCGGGGACAGGTCTCGACGTCGATTTTGAAGGTCCTCCGGAGCAGCTCAGCCCAAGGGCGATAGTGCGAGCCGCAAGCGCTGGAAGGCGCAGCGCTGCACGGTGAAGCCGCGTCAGGTGCCGTACCGTCTTCCGTCGCTTGGCTCGGCCCGGGCTTGGGCACAATGAGTGGTCGCCACTTCGCGGCGGGGGCGAGCACACCGAAGTAGCGCACGGTGTGGAACCGGGGCGCTGGCACGAGCGCGACGAGGCGGCAGAGCAGCGACAACGGGTCGAGGTCGACGGCGACGGTGCCGTCACTGAACGGCTTCTTCAGAGCGATGCGGACGAGGCCATCGGGGCCGGGGAGGAGCCGCTCGTTGGCCAGCGGCGGGCGCAGGATGTACTTCAGCAGCGCTTCGCGTCCTTGCTCGTCGGCCGCTCCGGCGCGAGTCGCGGCGTGCAGGCTGAAGCCGGCTTCACGCACCGAAAGTGGCGCGTCGATGACCACGCCGGGGCGCCCCGCGAAAGCCAGCTCGCGTGGCTTGCGACGTAGCTCGGGCCCAGCTGGCGCGAGGCCCGAGACTGCTGCGGCGGCGAGCTGCGCCAAAGCCGGGTCACGCTCGGCGAGCTCTTCGGAGACGCATAGCACGTCGCTGTCAGCGTCCGAGTCGAGCGTGATGACGCCCCTTCTCGCGAGGTAACGCAGGATGCGGGCGCGAGCGACTTGAAGGGCGTCGGCCACATCGGGTGGTCGAGAGACGAGGCAGCGCGCGGAACTCGGGCGCGCCGTCCGGGCCAGGAACGTACACGCCATCGAGGAAGACCGCGTGCAGGTGCGGGTTGAGCTTCAAGTCGGAGGACGCGCGCTGCACGGCCACGACCGCGCCGCTCTGCGCGAGCTCGCGCGTGTACCAGCCGAGTACGGAGTCTACGAACAGGCGCGTGACCGCGCCGAGCAGCGGCGCGTCGTAAGCCAACCGCGCGCGCAGTGGGTGCGGCAGCGTGAACACCCACTGCCTGAGCGGGACCGGTGGCAGCACGTGCTGCGAGCACCTCGTCTGCTGTGACGACACTGGCGCCGCTTTCATCATCATCGGCGAGCACCCCCTTCCTACACAGCAGCGCCCCGATGCGCGTGCGCGCAACCTGCAACACCTCCGCGACGTCGCCGTTGGTGAGGCAGGGCAAGGCGTGGAACACCAGCTCCCCGCCCTGCTCTTCGGCGAAAACGCCGTCGAGCGCGAGGCTATGAAAGTGGGGATTCAAGCGAAAATCACTCGAGACGCGCTGCACCGCCGTGACGGCTCCGCTCTTACCGTCCCAGAGGCCGCGAGCCCGCAGCTTGCGCCGGTACCAAGCGAGTACGGAGTCCACAAACGTGCGGCAGACAGCGCCGAGCAGCTCGCCGTCGTAGGCCAATCGCGCGCGCAGCTCGAATGGCAACGTGAGCACCCACTGGCGCAGCGGTGCGCCCCGAGGGATGACATGCTCCACGAGACTCGCGGCGGTCGCCGCCATCCGGCGGCAAGTACCGTGGTCGTACCTTACGGATGAAGCCGTTCAGGGAGGCTCACTGGGCCTTCCGAGGGGAGGAGTGCCGACGGACATCTCGGCCCACCCCGGCTTAAATTGCCTACGCGCCAGTGACTCGCGACGCGCGGCGCGTGAGCACCAGCGCCGTCAACGTGCCGGAATTTTCGCCAGCCAGGTCTGAGTGCCACCGTCATCGCTCGACGTCCAGCCGAAGATGACGATGGCATCATCATCGACATGCAGGGCGAACCCCTGGAGTCCGGTATCGTACTTGCTCAGGTCCAAGCCGGCTGCACTCAGTTCTTCTGCGATATCACGCATGCCCACCGCCCCGTCCCACAGCAGCGAGTGATTCGGGGAAAGAGATTCGCCCGGTACCTCAATGCCGACGAGGCCGAGGGCCAGCGCTCCGTCGGCGCTGAGCGTGACGAGATTCGCATTCACTTCGAGCGCCGCACTAGGTACTGTTAGCGGCAGCAGCCCCTCGCTGCGAGACCACAGCCTCGGTCCCCGGTATGTCAAGTGTTCCCCAAGCACTACCCAAGCGCTGACGCCGTCAGGGCGGAGCCCGATGGGCTTACCTGCTGTGGGCACGACGAGTGAGGTCTCGGGAGTCCACCACACCAGCTTCGAGTCCGCCGAGCTATCGTAATGGCTCGTCCCCAGTATCTTGCTCCCATCGGGACTCATCAGCATCGGAAACGCGGGACCCTCAGGAACAATCGTCATGGCTTCGTCGCCCGCTTCCCAACGAAACATGCTGGGTGACGGAGTGCTCCACCCACAAGTACCGACCGCCAGCGATCCATCGGCTGAGCTGAGTTTTGAGCTGAAACGCCAGTCACTAGCCGGTCCCGGCTCCCAGCTGGGGTTGATCATGCTGCAATCGGTGTAGCCGGGAGGCTGTTTCAATTCTTCCAGCGTGAAAGGCTCACCCTCGACCGAAGCTCGATAAACGTGCAGCTTGTCGTGGGCTTCCTCGAAGGTGAGGAACAACATGGAGCCATCTCCACTGAAGTGGGTAGGCCTGGCGTTCACCTTCATCGCGCGATTCTGGTCGTGTCCGAGCCGCCAGAGTCGGGGCGTGTCGTCACCAGTCTCGCCAACACCAGTAACGACGACGGCCTTGCCATTCGCCGACACGGCGTAGATGTTGGATCCTGCGGGCGACGTGAGCTCGCCGGCGTCCTCGATCTCGAACAGCTCGACGCCGTCGCTCGGAGTCCAGCGCAGCAAGCTGATCGCACCTGGCGCGTTGGAACGAAGACCGAACACCGCGCTACCGTCCGCCGCCACGCGCAGCGAGTGCGGTACTGCCTCGGGGACAGCTTGGACGCCGCCAGCGCGCGTCCATACGTACGGCACGTCACCCGATTCCAAGCTCGAATCCGGCGCATATCCGCGATACCACCAAGCGTTGCCCGCGAGCAGCTCGAGGTTCGTGCTGTACGAGGACCAGCCGGTCCCTTGATGGAGGTTCAGGGTATCGAGCGGCAGGGGAGCAAGGCCGGGCAAGACGTAGAAGTCGTAGCCGTTTGCAACGGTGCCGGGCTTACCAGCGATTCCTTGTCCCCCATCGCCGAGCTCGCCGGTCATACCGCCGGTCACGCCAGCGCTGCCCCCAGCGCCGCCGCTACTGGCCATGAGCGCGCCAGCAGCGCCGCTAGCGCCACCTAGCGAGGTGCCGCTCGCGCTGCCCGACGTGCCGGCGCCCGAGCTCGGCCTATCGCCCCCCAGATCCTTCGTGCCACCGCATGCGGCAAGCAGCAGCGTGCCGCCGATCGCTCCCAGCAAGGTCCAGCGCTCTCGATTGTAGGTCATCATCGAACCATTGGCGAACAGGAGCGCGTCTTATGATGCACTACTGGCCCCCCCTTCTTGTGAGCAGCTCGCGCAAGCGCGGAACGTGAACGGAGCCGGAGTATTGCTCGATGAAACGCGCCGTGCGCGCGCGAGCTTCGTCGCCGCGCCCGAGGCGCACGAGCGCATCGATGGCGATGACTTCGCGCTCTTGCGCCAAGAGACCGCTCGGGAACCGCTCGGCGTGGCGCGAGCTGAGCCGCAGAGCTTCAGCCGGATTGCTGGCCACCGCCGCGCGCGCGTGGCGCAGCAACGACAGCTCCGTTTCTGGCAGCGCGCCCGGCGCCGCTTCAGCGGCTGCCGGCTCGCTCGCTACCGACGCGACTGCTGGCGCGCGTGCCTGCGCCGTGCTCGCTTCGACCGGCAGCGGCGGAGCCGTGACCGCCGGCGCGGCGCTCGCTGGCGCGCGTCGAACCGCTTGCGCGGCGGCCGGGCGCGCCGAAATTGCCGGCGTGGGGCCGCCGAACGCCGCGGAGCCATAGCCCGCGACGCCCGACAGCCCCACGCCCAGCGCCACACCACCCAGCACCCACACGCCCAATCCTGCGAGCGGCTTGGCCGCCGCCACACCAAAAGCCGCTGGCGCGACGACTGTCGCTGCCGCCGGTGCAGCCGCGACCGGTGGCAATGGCACGCCGAGCGCCGCGCTCAAGCTACCCGCGAGCTCGCGCAGTTGCTCGAGCCCAGGCTCACCCGGTGCCCCGCGCAGCGCGCTCGCCAGCTCGGCCGGCAGCGCAGCATCGCCCTCGAGCAACCTACGCGGCGAGCTCATGTCGGCTCTCCTGACGCAAACGCCGCCAGCACCGCGCGACGCGCTGCGTGCAAACGCGCGTAGGCCGTCTGCACTGGACACTGCAAGACCGCGGCCACTTCAGCCATCGGCAGCGCCTCGAGCTCATAGAGCACGAACACTTCGCGCTTCGGCGCGTCCAGCTCGCCGAGCACGCGCGCGAGCTTCGACCACGCCCGCCGGTCTTGCAGCGCCGCATCTTGCCCGGCCGGCACGGCCAAGGACGGCTGCTGGTCGAGCGGTGCCTCGCGACGATTGGAGTGCCGCCGCCGGTAGTCGGAAGCGACGCGCACGCAGATGCCGTACACCCAGGCGCGGAGCGAGCCGCGCCCTGGGTCGAACTCGGGCAGCTTGCGGTGCACGACCAGGAACATTTCCTGACACACGTCGGGCAAGTCGCGACTCTGCACGCCCAGGCGCGCAAAAGCGCGCCAGGCGAATCGGCTATATCCTGCGAATATTGCATCGAAATTCGGGACCGAGCGGGCTTCTTGCGCAGGCCCCTGCAAAGCGGCATGAGGCAGGCTCACCCCCACCTATTGGCGAGCCGCTGCCCGTTTTTTGAAGGCCGCGGCGACAAAACGTTCATGGCTCGACCAGCAGCCCCACGCTGAGGAACCCGACCACTGGAGTCGCGCGAAACACCTCGCTAGGGCGCCCGTTTGGGGTCACCTCGAAACGATCGCGCCACAGTGGCACGCCCAAGCTGCTGCGTAGCAGCAGACCCCACGGCTCCAGCGCACTCCCCGACAGCTCGAGATCGAGCGTCGCATTGATCAACCACGACTGCGCGTAGTCGTTGGTTCCGGTGAAGCCAAAGCCCGAGGCTGCAATGCGCCCGAGCTGGGCGCCCGCGCCAACCGAAAACGCCAGCTGGCGCTCGCGCAGCGGCGCCCAAAATCCCGACAGCGTTGCCGCCGCGGCCGTAAACTGTCCGCCCGCGTCGACGCGAATCTCTGCGCGGTCGCGCGCCAGATAGAGCCCGAGCACATCGACGCCGAAACGGCGACTCTCGGGGGCAAGCCGCACGCCTCCGAGCACACCCCAAGCGACGTTGGGCAGCTGCCCCACGGCGGCGAGCCCGCCCACCGACACACGGCTCCGCCAGCGCAGTCGCCCCGAGCCAGGACCGCGCTCCGGTTCGGCAGCAGCTGCGGCCGGTACTGGCAACATCGGTGCGGGCCCGTTGCGGGCTGTCGCGTGCGCGGCCGGGCTCGACGGCTTGTCTCGAGGACTCTCGAAACTACCGGAGGGTTCGCGCGTCCCCGCGTCGGGGTCGATCAAGAGTGCGATGGCCAGCCCCGCCGCGTCCACTACGCGCGCGCAATCACTCGCCTCTTCGACCAGCTCGCGCACACCCAGCACGGTGTCTGACTCGTCGGAGAGCGTGATGCGCACGCGAAAGCCGCTCGGCTCGACCGGCTCGACGCTGGCCTCCACGAACGAGCGCGCCTCTGACGGCGACACCAAGCCGAAGCCGCCCAAGTGGGCGTCTACCTTGCTCGCGACTTGGCGCAGCGCCGGGCAGCTCTCGGCTCCCGGTAGGCGTTGCCAGCTGAGCGTGGGTGCTTGCTGCGCGCTGGCTGGCTGGGCCACCACCGGCGCGGCAACGAGGCCGCTCGCCCAAACCACCAGGTTTGCTAGCGCCGCAGCAACACGCCTCCTGCCTCACTCGGCTACCACGATCGCAGGGGCGCGCGTAAAAGGCCCACTGCCGGCACGTCAGTTTCTGCGATTTAGGCTGCGTTTTGGCAGCAGCTGCTCGCGCGCTCGCCAAGATCGCCCAAGCGTGGCGGTGGGTGTGGGCCTAGACTGGCGTGGTGCTTGCTACCGACGATCGCCGTACGCTTCGCTTTTGGCGGCCGGTTTTCGCGTTGCAGCTCGCACAGACCGCGTCGACCGCGTCGTCGTTCTCCGCTGCCGCAGGCGGGGGCGGCACCACCGAGACCGCCAGGTGCTGGCCGCTCCGAGCACTCCCGCGTACCTGACTGTATTAAAACGTGGCGGGGGCACCGACGCTGCCAGGCGCGCCTGAAAGGACAGCGGATCCAGCTCGAGCGCGAAAGTCCCGTCACTGAACGGCCGCTTCAGCACCAGACGCACCAGGTCACCCTCGACCAGCTGGACGCGGTCCTGCGACAGCGGCGGTCGCAGGATGTACCGGCACAGCGCTTCGCGACCTGCAGCGTCACTAGCGCTGGCGGTGGTCGCAGCGTGCAGGGAGAAACCCTGCTCGGTCGCGCACAGCGCTTTGGTCAGCCCGGGCTCGCTCCCTGCTCGCAGCTTGATGGGCTCTCGCTTGCGGAGCGCAGGACCGGCGGGCACGCGACCAGTCACCGAGGCCACTGCGAGCGCGGCCAGCGCGGGCTCGCTCTCAGCGAGCACCTCGTCTGCGGTGACGACGCTAGTGCCGCTCTCGTCATCAGCAGCGAGCACGCCCTTCCGCCGCAGGAGCGCCACGATGCGCGTGCGGGCAACTTGCAGCACCTCCGCAACGTCGTCGTTGGTCAGGCAGGGCAATGTGTGGAACGTCAGCTCGCCGCCCTGCTCGCCTTCGGCGAAAACGCCGTCGAGGGCGAGGCTGTGAAAGTGGGGATTCAAGCGAAAATCGCTGGAGACGCGCTGCACCGCCGTGACGGCTCCGCTCTTGCCGTCCCAGAGGCCGCGAGTGCGCAGCTTGCGGCGGTACCAAGCGAGTACGGAGTCCACGAACGTGCGGCAGACCGCACCGAGCAGCTCGCCGTCGTAGGCCAACCGCGCACGCAGCTCGAATGGCAACGTGAGCACCCACTGGCGCAG
>JAYUYU010000539.1:0-5110 GCA_043752365.1 Myxococcales bacterium
GGTCAGACCGCCAGACGAATGCGTGACGACGATGCACGCCGGCAGCGTGCCAGCAGGGTCCGCGTCCCCATCTGAAACGTCGAGCGTGACCATCGTCGGCTAACAGGCTAGCGCCACTAGAGGGTGGTGGCCAACATGCCGTTCAAGCAGACGACCGCAGCTCGTCAGCGGCCACCAATCTGACCTGCCTGGATAGCCCGCCATGAAAGGTCGTCTTCGAAGGTGCCCGACGCGCTCCGGATGACGCCGAATGGTTGCAGGCTTCCCTGTTCCGCCTTCGCCTTGAATCTGCGAGGACGGCGTGTGGTGAGCACGGCAATTGATGCCTGCCGGTTTCCTGATGCGGCTGCTGGTTAGCGGCGGTACGTTGGGCAGACTTGAGAGTGGGCGTCAGCATGTCGCAACCAAAGCTAGTTTCGCGGGGCTTCTACGTCACCAGAACGATTTCGACACCGGCGGGCCTCGGAGACGTCTTACTGCCGACGCGCCTGATCACGCTGAGCTCCTGCCTGACTGAATTTCTTCCAGATCACTGGGCGTTGGATTGGACGTCTTGCTCAACCGACGAACGAATTGCGGCCGTGAAGAAGCTTGGTGTTCCCGAAGAGCTACTTCCGATACTTAAAACCGCGGCGTCTGACGCTTTCAACGTAGGCGACCTCGGCTGGCCTTGCGTTTGGCAGTCGGCAAGCGCTGCCCGCGCGGCTATCGACCTCGTCAAAGGCGCTGTTGAGGAGTTCGTAGTTCTGGAGCTCGGCGTTCCCGAGGATGCGGCGACCATGTTGCTCGCCGAGCTTGCTCCGCGGACCGGTGAGGCGGAGTCCGGTTTCCTGAAGAAACTGACATCGGCAAGCTCTCTCGAGCCGCGGTCAGTACCTCTCGGTTGGGAAGTGCTTGGTGCCGAGGATTGCGGCTCATTCCATTCCTGGCTGTGCAACTCCATTCAGGATCACGCGTTGGCCAAGCTCAATGTCAGGCCTGGTCCCCTGGGACTGCTGGAAGTCGAGCACGACGCAGCGGCAATCGTCGAGCTCATCGAGAGTGCCCTTGGCGCAGAACCGGTCCCCTGGTTCCGCGGATTGATTAGTCGTGTCGAGTGAGCGCATTTCCGGTTCCCAACAAGCCCTTTCCCTGTTGTCGCTTTCTGCTGCCTCCTCCTTTGCTGATGCGGCTGCCGCTCAACGGCGGTACGTTGGCCAGACATGCCGCTTGCATTCTTTCTTCGCGATTGTCGGTTTCTTGCAAGCGTGTGCTCGTAGTCCGACTGGCCAGCAACCAGACCCACTTTCGACCAGCCCTGCTGTGGCACCGGTTCAGACTGGTGCGCGCTCCGCGGCAGCCACGGGTTCCTCGCCAGTGGGGACCAGCGAACAGGTTACGAAGGACCGCACCTCGTGCGATTCCGGAGACCACGAGAAGGGCGCGTTCGTGGGCTGGGCTTACTACACCGGCGAGGGGGCGCCCGTCGATCACAAGCGCGCCTATGATTTTCTGAAACTAGCTTGCGATCATGGTGTGCAGACGGGCTGCGTGCCCATGGGGTACATGTACCAACGGGGTGATGTCGTCCCGAAAGACCTTGAGCGCGCCATCGCTCTTTTCAAGCCGGCGTGCGAACAAGGGAAGCTCGACGTGTGCATCGGTCTCGGTGAGTTGTACGAGAAGGACAAGGGCGACG
This sequence comes from Myxococcales bacterium, assembly GCA_043752365.1. Taxonomy (GTDB): domain Bacteria; phylum Myxococcota_A; class Polyangia; order Polyangiales; family Polyangiaceae; genus PMG-095. Next base: position 1,679 of record JAYUYU010000539.1, read on the forward strand.
CCGCAAGCGCCGTGACGTGGTTTCACAAGGCCTGTGCTGCGGGAAACGCTGACGGGTGCGCAGCTGAACAGCGGCTCAGGTCGCATTGAGACAGGCACGGCGTTGGCTGCTAACAAGCTGATGCGGTGGTAGCTTCGACGCGGAAGCGTGTGGCTCGCCGGCTCGCGACATGGGACGAGATGCTCGGACCTGACCTCACTCGGCCGTCACTCAGGTTCCCGAGCATCAGAGCGGTAGAACGCGTCCCAGATTCATGTCATGATGCTGCTGTCGCGATGACGTTAACCATTGAGCTCGAACAGGAAACGGACGGCCGCTGGATGGCCGAAGTTCCCCAGCTGCCGGGCGTGCTCGTCTACGGAGATACCCCAGAAAAAGCGGCTCAGCTCGTCCGCGCCTTGGCCTTTCGTGTCCTCGCCGATCAAATTGAAGCGGGCGAGGTTGAGGCCAGCTCGGTGAGTAATGTGTCCTTTGCGGCATAGGGGCTAGCTTCGTGGGGGAGTGGTCATCGTCGCGAGCAGGGGTTGTGCTCGCAGCCTTACTTAGGCTTGGGTGGACGGTCGCTCGACAGAGGGGATCACACAAGGTACTCGTCCGTGCAGGATGGACCAGCTACGTATTCGCGTTTCACGATCGCGATGAACTCGGACCCAGAATGCTGGCCCGGGTCGCGAAGCACACCGGGCTGAAAGCCGAAGACCTTTGAGCGATGAGCAAGCAAGAAGATGGCTGACACTTGGTGCATGGTTGACACTCTTCGAGGCTCGGGGCGCCCGGTGATCTCACGCCGTCGCGCGTGCGAAACTGTCGTTTGAAGTCAGTCGTCCACACTTGATTCGCCGACGTCGTGCGCAGCGGAGCTGAACCGGGGCTTCCAGTGCTTGCGCTGTCTTGCACCGCCCCGCCGAGTTTGGAAACGCCATGGTGCATTGCCACGCGCTCGCGTGTCACCACCTGACGCCACCTTCGTTTCCTGGTGCGGCCGCTGACCAGCAGCGGTAAGTTGCCTAGCCGTGAGCGTCGAACGAGCCGTCATCCGTCACGCTCGACAATCCGACGCCGAGGGCATTGCGCGCGTTCACATTGCGTCTGCTGCGGACTCTTTGGCGCCGCTCGCGCGCGAATGGCCAGTGTCGGACCTCGATCGACGTACCGAGCAATGGGTTGCGTCACTGCAGGCTGCAGAGCGACTCAACATAGTCGCCACGGTCGCGGACCAGGTGGTGGGGTTCATCGGCGGCGGCCCACCGCGTCAGCAAGGCGCTCCGGAGGGCGTCGAGATTTATGTTGTCCACGTCCTTCCCGCTCACCGCTGCGCGGGAATCGGCGGCCAGCTTTGGGACCTTGCCTGCACGACCCTGCGGGGCCCCGTCCTCGCGCCTCTCTGTCTCAAAACCATTGCCGAGCTCCCTTGCTGCTCGTTCTATGATGCCCGCGGTGGGGAGGTGCTCACCCGTAATGCCGGAACCTTCTACGGAGGCGACGTCACGCACCTTGTTTACTATTGGCCGGCCGGGAAGCAGCACCAACGTCGTCCCTGACGAAGCGCCGCCCAACAAGCCGTCGCTCCTCCTTCCCCTCGGTGACGCACGCCAATTCTGACGTGCGGCCCCCCAAGTTGCTCGCCGCGTCGGCCGCTAAAGCTCCGCGTACTTCGTCACCGCGAAGGTGTCGCACTGGCGGGGGTCGCCGCCGTCGAAACCGCGGCGGAACCAGCGGATGCGTTGGGCGCTGCTGCCGTGCGTGTAATTGCTCGCGTTCGAGTGGCCCAGCGCGTCGTCGCCGATGGCGTGAGCGGCAGTGACGGCTTCCTTCAAGTCCTCTTCGTTGATCTTGAGGGAGGCGCGAGCCGTATGGCCCCACACGCCTGCCAGGCAGTCGGCCTGCAGCTCCACCCGCACCGACACTTGATTCTTGGTGTCGCCCGCGGGCTTCAGACTCGTCGAGCCGATGAGGTTTTGGATGTGATGCCCGACCTCGTGCGCAATCACGTAGGCCTGCGCGAAATCCCCGGGCGCTTTCAGCTTTTTTTCCATCACGTCGTAAAAGGTTGGGTCGATGTAAAGCTTCTGGTCGCCCGGGCAGTAAAAAGGTCCCACGTCCGAAGTGGCGCTGCCGCAACCGCCAGTCGAGACGCTGCTCGCGAACACCACCAACGTGGGAGCCTGGTAGGCGCCCGGCGCGCTGCCGTAGCGGGGCAAAGCGCTTTGCTGAAACTGAGCCGTCCAAACGTCTTCGGTGGAGGCCAGCACGGCGCGCGAGAAGTCGCAGGCCTTGGTGTTGTCAGGGGAAATTTGGCAAGCGCTGCCTGTGCCGGCGCTTTGACTCGAAGCCTCGCCGCCGCCCGACACCGCCCGCAACAGCGCCTGCTTCACGCCAGCCGGCGCGATGAAGTAGATACCAGCCGCCACCACGCCGACGACGGCGGCGCCCTTCACGCCCAACATGCGCACGAGCGACGAGACCACGTTGAGGCCTCCACCGCCGCCTCCACCGCCGCCTCCACCGCTGCCGCGATCTTCGAATTTGCTGGACCGACGCTGACCTTCAATATCCACGCCCTCCGGTAACCCCGTCACTCGACCGCGGCAAGGAATGCTACGTTCCGCGAGCTTTTTCGATGAGAAGCCCGACGAGGCGAAACAGGTCGGGCTCGAACGCGGCGCGTGCACGCTGAGCATTTTCGTCACGCTGTTCGGATGCACCGCGGCAACGCTTCGACCCTGCTCACCCTGCGCGCGGTTCGAATGCCATCGGTAGCGGAACCTGCCCGCTAGCGTGGCGGTGCGCGGCGCGGACGCCCTTTGCGGGCCCGCGCCGCGCCAGCGCGGCTCAGCCCCGCGTCAGCTTCCACAGCATCGCAATAATGCGCCCAAGCAGCACCTGCGCCGCCGCTCCCTCAGTCGGAGCGAGATGGCGCCACGCTGTAGCGACCCTGACCGCCATCAGCGTCTCGTTCGCACTCCCGCTAGCAGAAAAGAACCGAGCGCGCCGGTTACCTGGATCCGACCCCTCAGCCTCAGCGGCGTTGAGCGCAATACTGTTCGCCGCCCGCACCAACTGATCCGCCAACGACTTGTCCCGCGCCCTAATGCGAGGCACCAACGGACAAAGCAACTCAATCAACTCGATACTCAACGCAGCAACCTGCAAAGCCATGATGTGCTCCTCCTCGTTCTTGTGCAGCCCGCTCCAGCGCAAACTGCCCCCACCCCAAGGCAGGGCGCGCAGCCGCTGGCCAGGCTGCCCGCGCCCCGCGGGCACCAGCGAAGCTGGCCCCGGCCTGACCAGCGGCGAGCACCCTGGCACAATCAAAAACAGCAGCATCCCCTAGCAACGCCTCGATCTCTCGATCTCTCGATCTCGATCACCCGATCTCGATCTCGATCTCGATCTCGATCTCGATCTCGATCTCGATCTCGATCTCGATCT
>JAYUYU010000540.1:0-12405 GCA_043752365.1 Myxococcales bacterium
CCACCGCGCTCGCCGATTTCGACGGTGCCGCCGTGCAGCTCTACGACCGACCGCGCCAGGCGTAGGCCCAACGCCAGGCCGCGATGTTGCGTCTCGGCCCGCTTGGGGTTCGGTTTCAGCAACGCCTCCAGGTCGGGATCGGGCCTGGGCAGCTCGATGTCGATGCGCACCCCACCGGGTACTGCGCTGCCGTGTACATGAAGCTCGCCGCCCGAGGTGCTGCGCAACGAGTGCGCCACGAACGTCGCGAGCGCGCGGGGAATGCGCACCGGGTCGACGCGCACGAGCGGTAGGTTCGGATCCCAAGAAGGCACCACGATGGCTTCGGCGAGGCTCGCCAAGTCTTTACCTTTGAGGCTCGCCTCCTCGAGCAAGGCCGGCACCTCGGCGGCGTCCAGCAACAGGCTCAGCTGTCCGGCTTCGACGCGCGCGGCATCCAAAATGGTTTCGATGAGCGCGAGCAGCTCGCGTCCTCGCCGATCGATCAAGTCCAGGCTCTCGACCTGACCCGCCGAGAGCTCGGTGCGGCGCACCAGCTCCGTAAAGCCCAAAATGGCGTTGAGCGGGCTTTTCAAATCGTGGCTCACACTGGCGAAGAACAAACCGCGCATGCGCGCGGCGGCTTGGCGCGCGTCAATCGAGCGTTCTTGGGCCTTGGCAAAAATGCGAAATCTCCCAGCAAGCTGCTCGATAGCCCGGCCCAGCCGCGCCACCATGCGGAAGCGCGCCGCGCGCACGACGCGCGTGCCCCCGCTCAATACCGCCTCGGTGCCCAGGTCGCGCACGTCGCGCGTGGCAGCGCGCAGATCTCGTCCCAGCGCCGTGCCCAGCATCGTGCCGAGCCAGCCGGCCAGGGCTGTAACCATCAGCGCCAGGCCCACGAACGACAGGCCCAGGACGCCCTCGGTGGTGCCCAAGAATCTCACCTCGGCGCTGCCGTCGTCGAGCGGGGTAACGACCGTAACGATACCGTCCTCACCCCGCGTCACGCTGTAGCCTTGGCTGTATTCGTGTACGCGTGCGTCGAAGCCGAGCAGCCGCCCTTGCTCGATGGCCGCCTGCAGTCCTGCGCCCGCGACCGGGCCGGGGCGCTCCTCGAGCGAGGCGCGCGCCAAAACTCGCGCTGTCTCTTCCCGGCTGCGCTCGTCCGCGCGGCGCAAGTGCGCACCCACGATCAACGCCGCGCCCAGCGACAGGAAAGCGACCGGCGTCGTCACCGACGCGATCATGCGGCGCGACACGCGCTCCACGATTAAGCCGCGCCTTTCGGCGTCTTCCACGACGTCCCGCATTTTGTCGGGCGGCGCCAGCTCCAGGGCTTGCGAAAAGGCCGAGCGAAGTAGACCAAAAAGCGGCAGAGCTGCGGCGGCCACGATCACCGCACCCAGCAGGCACAGCGTGACCCCCGTCGTCAGGTCGACCAGCTTCGGTCGAAAAACTGTGGTCGACACCAGCGCGCTGAGCAACGACGGCACGGTCCAGCCGGCCAGCACCTGCTTGGGCTCGTCGCTCATTTCGAGCAGCTCTTGCGGCTCCACGGCGACGGAGCCCACGGCTAGCGCGCGCAACGCAAAGCGTAGACGCCGCAAGCGCCAAGCGCTGCGCGCGATGCCGAGCAGGCCTCCGACCGCGATGCCCAGGCTCAGGGTCTGGATGCCGTCCGCAGCCACCGAGCCGTTGAGCAGCAAAAAATGCGGCGCCAACGCGGCCAAGAGCGCGATGGTGCCCAGCGTGAACGCGACCTGCCAACCCAGCACCCGCGCGATCAAGCGCGCCGCAGCGGGGTTCATGTGACAGGCTCCGAGCGCGGCCGCGACTGGGCTGGAGGGGGGACGGGGTCGGACGGGCGCGGCTCTGGCGGCGCCTGCGAGGGCAGCACGATCGTGAACAAAGAACCCCGGCCGAGCTGGCTACGCAGGTCGATGAAGCCGCGGTGCATTTGCACCAGGCGCCGTGTAATCGCAAGGCCGAGGCCGGTGCCCACGCGCTGCCGGCGCACGTCGCCAGTCTGGAAATACTCGCGAAAAATCGCTTCGTGGTCCTTGGGCGCGATGCCCGGACCCGTGTCGGCAATGGCGATTGAGACGCCTCCATCACGTGGATCGACCCGCACCGTGACACTGCCCGTGCTGGTGAACTTGATGGCGTTACCGACGACGTTGCCGATGATTTGGCGTACCCGGCGGGCGTCGGCGAAGGCCACCGCCGGCTTGCCCGTCAACTCCAGCTGCAGCCCCTTGGCGCTGGCGGCGAGGCCGGCCTCGCGCACGACCTCTTGCGCGATGGGGTAGACGTCGACGGGGCGCGAGCTCAAGCGCAGCTCACCTGACTCGAGCGCCGACAAATCCAGAATGTCGTCGATTAGCGCGCGCAAGTGCTCGCCGCTGCCGCGGATCACTGACAAATTTTCGCGGGCGTCTGCCGTGAGCGGCCCGTCCACCTCGGCCAGCAACACGTCGGCGAATCCCAAAATTGCGTTCAAGGGCGTGCGTAGCTCGTGGCTCAGCGCGGCCAAGAAGGCGCTGCGCTCGCGGTCGTAGTTTTGCGCCCCGGTCAAGTCTTGGCGGTACGCTTCCTCGGCAGCGGCAAAGCGGTCGACCAGTACGTTGAACGACGCGGCCAACAGCCCGACCTGATCGACCGAGCGCACCGGCACGGGCTGGCCCGCCGGATCAGCGCTTTCCTGCGCCATTTGAGCGATGCGTCGCTCGACGAAGGTGACGTCCGAATACACGTCGCGCGCCAGCGCCAACGCTACCAGCGCCGCCGCGCCCACCAGCAAGGTCGCCAGCAGCGCCACCGACACCACCAGGGAGCCACCAGCGAACGGCACCTCGGGCGCGACCACGAACGCCAGCACGCTCAGCGGCTCGGCGGCCTCGACCGGCGCTGCAAAGTAGCGCGAGCGCCCCAGCTTCGTCAGGGTCTCGCCGTCGCCGTCCACCAGCAGCCGCAAAATGCGCGGTTTGCTCTGCACGCCTTGCGTGCCATCGACCAGAACGTCGCCGCTCTGCTCGACCAGCAACAGCTCTGCGCCCGAGCGCTGCGCGGCACGCTCGACCAGCGCTGCGCGGTCTTCGACCGGCGTCGCACGTAAGCGCTCCGAAATGGTCGTCGCCAGCAGCTTGGCCCGCAGCGCCGCTGCCTGGTCGCTCTGCATGCCCAGCTCGCGCGTGCCGAGCGCAGCCATCAGCAAGGCGGCAAGCACGCCGACCACCACCACCAGGCTCGGCGCCAGCACCAAGAACGGCACTTGCCTCCGCCGAGCGGGAAAGTCGTTCATTCGTCCGACGAAAGCTTGGCGAACACCGCGTGATCGAGCCAGCGCGACTGCACCAGCTCGGCTTGCCTGGCGATGCCCTCGAAGCGAAAGCCCAGCCGCTGAATCACGCGCAAGCTCGGAAAATTGTCGGTGGCGGCGGCACAGCGAATGCGATGCATGGCCATGCGCGAGAACGCAAACTCGGCCGAGGCATTGGCGGCTTCGGTCATCAACCCTTTGCCGGTCGCGTCACGTCGCAACCAATAGCCCAGCTCGCACGAGCGATGCAGGTGCACGCACGAGTCGAGCCCCACGACGCCCAAAAGCTCACGCGACTGACGATCGCGGATCGCAAACCGCACGGCACGACCGCCGTCCCAGTCCGCGACGCAGGCTTCGGCGTAGCGGAGGCTGGCCTCCCGCGTGCTGTTGAACGGCACCCATGGCAGCCAACGCTCCAGGTGCCAGCGCGAGCCTTCCACGGCGTCCCACAGCTCGTCTCCGTCCGAAATTTCGATCGGCAACAACAGCAGGCGTGGCGTTTCGACCGGCATGCGCCGCATCTGCGCGCGCGCCGGAATAGAAAGTAGGTGCGGTACCGTGTGCGTCTCGTCCGGCTCGGCTCGGCTCATTGGCACTCCGCGCGTAGCCCAAACGCCTCGAAATGGGCGGATTCGTAGTCACGGAACGCTATCAGCCACTGACCTGGCTTCTCGCCGCGCGTAACGTCAGGCTCGGGTTGAAAACCGGTTACCTTCGCCAACACGCTGGCTTTGCCCAGGCCGTCGCGGCCAAGCTCGGCCAGCTTGAGCCGCGAGTCTTCGTACCAGGCAATCAAAGTTTTGTCGGTCGTGGCCACCAGCGTGGGACGAATGCCCTTGGGCGAAAACTCGCGGTGCCACAGCGGCTCGGTCTTGTCGTGCTCCAGGTACGCCGCGTAGGCGCCGCCGCTGTCGTCGTCCCAAACCACCGCGCAGGCTTTCTGCAAACACGCAATGCGCGGGGTGGTGTTCTTGCTATTGGCGCGCGAAAGGGGCGCCAGCGTGCCAATGTTCAAATCGATACCGCCCGGTTTTTTGCGCTTGTCGATGACCAGGCCGGTGCCCAGCGCCGCATCGTTGAGCGGGATGCGCAACAGCATGACTTGATGCCGCTCGACGCCGCGGTCGACGGAGAAGACGACTTGCAACGCGCCGCGCACCACGACCGCGTCCGGGCTCGAAGCCGTGTTCGGGTTACGCGGCGCGCTGGCCACTTGGGCCAAGCGCGTGACTTTGCCCTTCGGCTCGAGCTTGTCGTCCAGCTGCCGGGCCATCAGATCGACTCGGCCGCGGGTCGCGTCTTCGGACCAAATCACCCAGTAGCCGCCGTCGACGGCGGCGATGGTCGGATGCAGCTCGCCGCGCTTCACGTCCGAAACACGCCGCGCAGGACTGGCAATTCTGCCGTCGGCTTCGAGCCTGCGCACGTACACGCCCGCGTTGTCGGCGGCGTCTTCCCAGTACAGCAGCGCCGCGCCGCTGCTAGCGGTCACGAGCTGCAAGCTGCGCACGGATGACGCTTCGGGTGTGACCGGAACCGGCTCTGAAACGCGGCGCATGGGGCCGTCGAGCAACACTGCGTGCGCTTGGCGCTTCTTGCTGTCGACGTGCGTGTCGACCCAAGCGTACAAAGTACCGCGCTCGGTCTTGACCAACGTGGGCCGCGAGCTGGGCTCGACGATACTGAAGGGGCGTGGCCTGGCCAGCGCGCTCACGCGACAAGGGCCGTTGGCTTCTTCGACGACGACGGTGGCTTGCGACAACAGCGAGCGCGCCGGCGGCTGAGCGCCCGCCGCGAAGGCCGCCTTGAAGCTTTCGAGCGCATCCTTGCTCGAGCCGTTGGTAAGCAAATCTTGCGACTCGAACAGCAGGCGTGCGTACGCATCCGAGTCCGGCGCGTCGCCCGGTTTCGCGCTCGATTTGGCAGATTTTGCGCCGCCGCTAGGCTTGAGCGTGGGGTTACTGGGGCTGGCCGCGCTTGATTTCCCAGGAGGATGCAGCACGTAAAGCCAAGCGGCGTAGCCGCCCAAACACACCAGCGCGACGAACATCAAGATCGAGATGGCTTTGCCCGACGAGGCTTCGGCGGACGCGGCCTGGGGTGCGCGCTGGCTCATCGGCGCGGCTTGGCCTTCCGCCAGGGCGCGCACGGTGGGCGGCTGCCCATCGGCGGACGCGAAGCCCTCCAGCTTCGGCAGCCGATCGCTCTTGGCTATCAGCTCGTCGACCACCATGCCCTCGTGGTCGCTGGACAACGACAGCGAGCGGGCCGCAGGCGTCGCGGGCACGAGCGCTTTGGCCAGTGCGTCCGCCAGCTCGCGAGCAGTTTGGAAGCGCTTGTCTGGGTCGCGATCGAGCGCGCGCAAGAACCAGGCCTCGAAGCTCGGCGGCAAATCGGGGCGCAGTTTGTTCGGGCGCGGCAACGGCGCGCTGGCAATCTGCGCCAAAATCATGGCCACGCCTTGATCGACGCTCCACACGGTTTGACCCGTCAGGCACTCGTACACGATGCAGCCCAATGCCCACAAATCTGCGCGATGATCGACCTCGCCTTTGCCCTTGGCTTGCTCAGGGCTCATGTAGGCGGGCGTGCCGAACAGCGCGCCTTCGCGCGTTAGGCGCACGCTGACCTGATCGGGGCCGTTGGTCTGTTCGTAAAACTTGGCGAGACCGAAGTCGACCAGCTTTGCCAGCAGGTTGCCTTCCTCGTCCTTGGTCAGGAAAATGTTCTCGGGCTTCAGGTCGCGGTGCACGATGTTCGAATCGTGCGCCTTGCCCAGGCCGCGAGCCGAGTGCGTCGAGATCCGTAGCGTGGTCTCGAAGTCCAGCTGCCGCGCGCGGGTCAGCATGTCGTACAGGCTCTCGCCCTCGAGCAGCTCCATGACTAGGAACGGGCGCTCCTCGAACATGCCAGAATCGTAGACGTCACAAATGTAGGGGCTGCGGACCGCGGCCGCGGCGCGCGCCTCACGCAGGAACCGCTCGCGTACGATGCGCGAGGTGATCAGCTCTGCCGCGAGGATTTTCACCGCGACGCGCTTGCCGATGTCCACGTTCTCGGCTTCGTAGACCGCGGCCATTCCGCCCCGCCCGATTTCCCGTATGACTCGGAACTTGCCCTCGAGCAGGCTTCCGTCCGGAACCTTGGACTGGTTCTGTGTGACCATGGGTGAAGGGAGCGGAGGGGTCCGGCGAGTTTGCGGGCGGCTAAGTGTCGGAGCGGTGTACGGGAGCGGGCAGGGTAATACTACTGCCGACGGATTTCGGGCACTTTGGAAGTGCTGCCCTCGTGGCCATCGGCGATCATCGTAGACAAGACCTGGGGGCGCTACCCCGCCACTTGGCGCTTGGTCTTTTCGTCAAAGTAGCGCGTCGCGTAGCGAGACTTCTACGCGAAACATTCGCGAAACACGTAGCCCGCTACTTCCACAGTCCGGGCCCGCAGTGTGCGGGCAGTAGGAAACCCTTCCCCCGCCGCGCAGTCGCGAGCGGGTCGAGACGTATGTCTGGGGCGATTAGCCCCCAACGGATGGAGAGCGAGATGAAGAAGGTCGAGGCAATCATCAAGCCTTTCAAGCTGGACGAAGTGAAGGACGCCCTGTCCGAGGTCGGCATTCAGGGCATGACGGTCACGGAAGTGAAGGGCTTTGGACGCACCGGCGGCAAGAAAGAGGTCTACCGCGGCTCAGCCTACGTGGTCGATTTCGTGCCGAAGGTAAAGCTCGAGATCGTGGTGCCGGACCAGATGGTGCATCAGGTCATCGACGCCATCGAGAAGAGCGCGAAGACGGGTCGCATCGGCGACGGCAAAATTTTCGTCTTGCCCGTCGACGAAGCCGTGCGCATCCGCACCGGCGAACGCGCCGAAGAAGCCATCTAGCGGCCACCCGGGGGAGGCCCTGTCACCGGCCGCCCAGCTGGGCGGCCAACGACCCACGGAGCCATCCCCCTGCTCCGTAACGGCTCGAGATTTCACAGGGAGATCGGGAGATCGGGAGTCGTGCGAGGGCGAGCAGCGCATTTTCCGTTCGGGGGACCGAACGAAAAATCGTTTCCTCAGGAGTGTGGCCCCAGTCACGGGCGGCAGCGCGAACCCCAAACTTCACGCTCGCACGACTCCCGATCTCCCGATCTCCCTGTGAGTCTCGGTCCGCACACTTCCGTTACAGGGGGCCGTCCGGGCTACCAGTGACGAATTGACGGACGGCTTCGTTTTCGCTGTTGCGGGCGTCTTCCACCGAGCCGTCGAAGGCGAGCTTGCCGTCCAGCAGCACGCCGATGCGGTCGGTCACGGGTAGCAGTCGATCGAGATCGCTCGAGACCATCACCACCGTCGCGCCGGCGGCGCGCTGTTCGGCGCGCAGCAGGTCGAAAATGCGCTGTGAGGTCACTGGGTCGAGGCCCGCTGCCGGCTCGTCATAGAGCACGAGGTCGGCCGCGGCCACGGTGGCGCGTGCGACGCCGACGCGCTTTTTCTGCCCGCCGCTCAGCCGTGAGGGCAGCCGATCTTCGAAGCCGCTCAGGCCGACGCAGGCCAGCCGTTCGACGACGCGCTCGCTGATTTGGCCCTCAGCGGCGCCGCGTTGGCGCAGTGGAAAGCCGATGTTTTCGGCCACGGTCATGAAGTCGAACAGGGCATTGTTTTGGAACAACATGCCCATGCGCTGGCGCAGCGCCGACAAGCCGAGCTCGTCCAGCTTCGTGACCTCTTGGCCTAGCACCCGCACTTCGCCATGCTGCGGCCGTAGCAGGCCGGCCAGGCACTTCAGCAGCACGCTCTTGCCGCTCGCGCCGGGGCCAATCAACCCGTACAAGCAGCCGCGCGGGATCTCGAGGTCGATGTGGCGCAGTACGGGGCGCGCGAAGGCGACGCTCAGATCTCGGAGCGCAATGGCAGGCTCGAGCGTCCCGGCGGCGGTCACCGGGCGGCCGCGCTACCTTCGGTGCGCGCTTGTCCCAGCGCGTCTTCGGTGCGCCTGACCTTGCTCCACAATAGCAAAACTGCCACCAAAAGCGCCAGATTGAGCACCACCGCGCCGCCCGCCACCAAGCGCAGCGGTGACAGCGAAGCGCGCGTCACTGTGATGGGGCCGACGCGCCGCAGCTCTTTGTCGATCGGGCGGGCTCTCGCCGGCGCCGGGCTCGACACCACCGAGACATCGGCAGGCAGAAGCCCCGGCACGGCACCGGCAACCAGCCGCTGCACGTCGGAGGTGGCGATTGGCGGCGCTGAGCCGCGATGGCGCACCAACACCGAGGCCGACGGCCGGCGGGGCTCGCCGTCGTCGAGCGGGTTGTGCTCCGGCGCCGCCAGGTGAACCCGCGCCGACACGACGCCGTCGATCGCCTGCAGCGAGTGCTCGAGCTCGCCGCTGATGCCGGACAGCAGGCGCGCGTGCTCTGCCAGGCGGCTGGGCACCATCGAGCCCTGGCCCAAACTCTGCAAAATTCCGGGGGCTTCGTGGCTGGGCACGGATTCGCGTGAGAGCACGCCGGCGGCGGCTGCAGCTTCGTCGCGGCCGACGGTCACGCGAAAGCGGCCTTCAGCTTCCGGATCGCGCTCTTTTTCGGCCGAGACCCCCTGACCCTCGAGCGCGACGACCGCGCGGTTGGCTTCGCTTTCCGGCAGGTCACTCGCGACGGCCGTCGTGCAGTTCGCCGTCGCGAGCAACAGAAGGCCTGCCCACCGCCGCGTCAGGTTATTCCCGCCTCTGTCGCTCACGATTTTTTCCTGGTGCCTTTAGAAGCGGGTGGTCGCAACGTCGAGCTTTGGATTGCTCGGGAAGCTGAGGCCGCGTACGCCAGCGGCGACGCAGGATTGAATGCGCCGGTCGGGCGGGGTGGCGGTCACCGTCACTCCCACCGCACGCCCGTTCTGAACCGCCGCGCAAATGTTGAGATTGGTGGACTCCGGCACGCCGCAGTGGCCGAAGTAGGAGCCACGGCTCAACACCGAACTGTATTGGCCTTGCGTCAAATCGGCCTGGCCTTTGGGGCCTCCCATCGACATTTCTTCGACGTAGGCGTTGCGCGCCGACTCGCAGCTTTGGCCGCTGCCCAAAATCGGGTAGCCGCCGCTTTTGCCGACCACGCGGGCGCCGCCGCCGCTGCCCTTCTTCGTCGACTTCAGGTCGCCTTCGACCTCGACGTTGGACAGCGACTCGGCTTGCACGGCGACTTCGTCGCTCTGACGGCCGCGCGCCGTCAAAAACCAAATGCCAGCGGCGATGACCAGCGCGCCGACTAGCGCGACGCCGACGAACGCCTTGCCGCGGGTACTGCGTGACTCCTGCACGACCACCCGCTCGATGGCTTCCTTCTCGGCCTTGACCTCGCGGTTGAGCTTGGCGTGCTCCGCGAAAGGCGCAAACTCGTCCCAATCCTTGATTGAGCGCTCGTCTTTGCTCAGCGCGTCGCGAATGATGTCGTTTTCTTCGAAGGTGTGGCTGGCAATTTGCTGCAACAGCTCGACGGCGCTGAACGGGCCGTGATCCATGCCTTCTTTGACGACCACGTAGCGTGGCCGCGGATCGCTCTCGAGCCGAGACTTGAGCGAGGCAAGCTCGCTGGTGGCATCGGGGGTACGGGCCGCCGGCCTCGCTTCGATGATGCCCACGTTGTAGCCGCCGGCTCGCGGCATGGGCGGCAGCATGGACATCGAGACGTCGACTTCGAAGCCGGCGTCGTGATCGAGGTGAGAGGTGTCGGCTGGGGGCGGCGGAGCTACGCTGCCGGCTGGGGCAAATTGGTGTAACGCTTGCGCAAGCGCGTTCAAGTCGTCGGGGCGATGTCCGGCGTCGGAAACCAGCGCCTTAGCCAGAACTGCCTCGAAGTCGGCGGTCAAACCGGAGACGACCTCGCTGGGACGGCGCATGCCGGGACCGACTGCGGCGCCCGTGACCAGCTCGTAAAGTATGGCACCGACCCCGAACACGCTGGCGCGCGCGCCGCCAGCGCCAGCCTTGGCTTCCGGAGGTAAGCAGGCTTTGTCGCGCGGGAGCAGGGGCGTCTGTTGCGCGTGTTGCAGCGAGACCTGGAAGAAACCGTACTGATCCTCGACCAGCATCGAAGGATGCAGGAAAAGCTTGTTGCCGGCGCGGTGGAGCTCGGCCAACTGCACGCACAGCGGCACCACGATGCCGACCGCTTGTTTGAGGTTCAGCTGCGTGCCACGCGACCTCAGCTCTTCGAGGCGGGCGCGGAGCGAACCGGGAGCGACCGCGTTGCCGACCGGGAGGGGCGTGACCAGATGTTGAGCGCTCGTCATTACAGGGGCGCGGATGCTAGCGCTCCCCTTGGGGGTTTTCTAGCCCGGCCCGCGCCGTGGCTGGCCGCCTGGCTGGAACATTACAGCGGAGTCTCACCCTCACGCAGGGGCCGCGCCCACGGGTGGCGTCGCGCCGTCAGGGTGCGGCGCACGAACCGGTCCAGAATAGGTGCGATATTGGCGGGGATGTCGGCATCCCACTCACCGCCATGAATGTAGTCGCGCACGCGGCCGCGGGTGTCGAGCAGCGTAAAGCCGGGCACCACGTCGACCGAGACCCCCAGCCGCCGCAGCTCTCGCGGAAAAGAGCTGGCGTCGGCCCGAACCAGGCGCACTTTCGCCAGCGCCCGCTGCATTCGGGCGTCCGGCAGCGCGCGGCCGACGGCCTCGCACGGCTCGCAATTGGCGGTGACCGTCCAAAGTATCAGCTGCTCACCCGCCTGACTTGCTTCGGCCAGCTGCGTCAGGAGCTGCGCCTCGAGGGCGTCGCCACCCGCGGCGACCTCGATGATCGCGATTTTTCCGACGTGAGGCGGTAGCACTGGCAAGCTTGGGTCCACCTCGGCAACCTCCGCGCGCGGAGCTGGAGGCGCGACGCTGGGGGCGGCGATGCTGGGCGGAGCAGGCCGCAGCGGCGGCGTTACCACGCTGGCCGAAGGCACGTCGGGCCGCACCGCCAGCGCCACCAGCGCCCCAATGCCGACGATGGTCACCACCAAATTGGTGATGCCCAGGCCGATACCCGCGCTGGCCATGCCCTTGCCGGCGAGGCGCCCCTGCGAGCGGTCGATTTCGTGGTGGGCTATCCAGCCCAACGCGATGGCCATGATGCCCCCGACGCCGAACAGGCAAACGAAGGACAGCACGCCGGCCGCCAGCGCCAAGGTTGCGGTTCCGCTCGTCCGGAGAGGGCCGGTTGGCCTGCCCCACTCGTCAGCTTCACCGAAAGCGCCGGACATCTTGGTTCAGGCTTCAGTATAGGCCTGGCGGGCCGCTCGACAATCCTGCCTCTAGACCAAACCCCGCCAGGGCTTGCTTCGGCTATGGTTCGAGCCGTGCGCTCCGGTTTGCCTTGGTCGCGGCTGATCTCTGCACTGGCGTGCGGGGTGGGGGTGGGGCTCAGCGCGGCCAGCAGCCTGGCGCAGGTGCCAATTCTGGCCGTAGAATCGCGCTCCGAGGGCGAACAAGGCGCGCGTCAGCACTTCGATCGCGCGCTCGAGCTGTACCGCGCCGGTCGCTACGCCGATGCCCTGGAGCAGTTGGTGGCCGCCGCCAGGCTCGATCCGAACGGCAAGGATTTGTTTTTCAACCTGGCCTTGGTGCACGAAAAGCTTGGCCAATTACCCGAGGCCATCGCGGCGCTCGAGCGCTTTCGCGAGCTCGAAAGCGACCCAGCCGAGCGCGAGCGAGCCCGCTTGACGATCGAGCGCCTGCGCGGCGCCGAGGATGCCGCGCGCGCCGCCCGCCCCGCGCATGGCGCTTGCTCGGAGCCAGCGTCGTCGCCTGCGTCGCCTGCGTCGCCCGGCAGGCCCGTCGCGCTGTTGGTTGGGGCCGCGTCGCTCAGCGTGGTTTCGTTGGTGGTGGGCAGCTTGTTCGGCGCCAAAGCGTTGGCCGACGACGTCGGCGACGTCCGGACTTCGCCTTCGCTGTCTATCGGGCAGCTCCGCGAGCGTGGGCGCCGCGCCCAGCGCGAAGCCTTGGTGGCCGATATCGCCTTTGCGGTCGGCGCGGCTTCGGCTGGGACCTTCGCTGGCGTTTGGCTACTGTCGCCGGGCGACGCACGACGCACGGCAGGAATCACCCTACGGAGTTACTTCTGAAGCGCGTCGGCGTCA
>JAYUYU010000541.1:0-12309 GCA_043752365.1 Myxococcales bacterium
CACGAACCCCGTTGCTTGGCTCGTGCTGAGCGGCCCACTTTTCCGCAAATGCACGCACAGATCTTCACCCTCGAGGTACTCCATCACGATGTACGGCGAACCGCTGTCGAGCGTGCCGACGTCGATCACGCGCGCCACGTGCTCGCTCTTGATCTTTGCTGCGGCGCGCGCCTCGCGCGAAAAACGTGCGAGCGTTTCCGGGTGGACGAGCGCGTCGGGCAGCAGGAACTTCAAGGCCACCCGCTGGTCCAAATGCAGGTGCATCGCCTGCACCACCACGCCCATGCCGCCCCGGCCCAGCACGCGCTCGATACGAAACTTGCCGGCCAGGACGTCTCCCGGCTTGAGCTCGACGTCGTGCATGCCTTCTCGCGAGGAGTCGTTCAAAGCAGGGCCTCACTTAGAGCAACAGCGAAAACCAAAGTACGACGAGGTCTCCGCGCGTTTGACATCGGTAAACGCCTCGGTACAGAAGGCATCCTGATCGAGCGCACTGCCTCCGGCGAGGATGCAATGATCCTCCTGACCGCTCGAACCGTTGCAACTATCGACCCACTCAGCCACGTTGGCTTGGAGGTCGAACAAGTCAGGATAGAAGCCCTCGCAGCCTGGAAACGAGGCGACAGGTGCCACGTTATCAAAGCCGCCATTGTCGTTGCACATCCAATCCGTGTTCGGGTGCGGTTGGCCGAGCGGTCCACCGCAAGCTCGGAACCATTGGCTCTTGGCCGGATCGCTGAAGTCGGCGAAATCGATGGAACCGCCGCTGATCGCGCCACATAAGCGTTTGCCGGCCCAGCTGCAGTAGGCGGTGGCGTCGCACCAGTCGACGTTGGCAATTGGCCACGTGTCCTTCTCGAGCGGCATCGGCGCCACCTCGTAGTAAGACTTGTTCCAGGTGCAAACGGCGGGTTGGCCAAACACGTCACCCGCCTTGGCTTTCAGAAACTCCTTGTACTGTGCCACCGTGACTTCGGTGCTGTCGACGGCGTAGCCACCCGCGTCGATCAGAGTCGGTCCGGGCAAGCCGGGCGTTTCGCCGTCGCCGCCTTGCCCGCCCGCGTGGGTGCCGCCAGCAGCCATGCTACCTGCAGACGTGCCACCACCTGGCAAGGCACCCGCCTGCGACGTGCCGCCGCCTGCGCTGGCATTGCCACCGTTGCCTGAGCCGCTGCCACTGACTTGACCAGCGCTACCGCCTAGGCCGGCCGCTTGTGTGCCGCCGCCGCTCTGAGTCACCCGCGTGTCAGTGATGCCGACGAGCTGTGAGCACGAAAGGCCCATCAACAGCGGCGCCCCGAAGCCGAGCATGGCTCGCCTTTTCACCACTTGCTCCCCAAGCTCAGCCCAGCACCGTCGCGGCTCGTCAGCAAGCCGACCTGAAGTTTGCCAACGCGGGCGGACGGCGCCTGTTCCTTGGCCGACGACGAGGTTAGTATCAGTACGACCCCGACAGCCAATGCTGCGGCGCCTGCAGCGAAACCAACGGTCGACCCAGTAGCGGCGCTCTTGGCTTCGTCTCCCGCGGTTTTGGCCTCAGCGGTGCAGCCGCTTTCGCACGCCTGGTTGCGCGCATCCCAGCGACTGAACGCTTTCAGACCAAAGTAGCTGCCCACGCCGACTGAAACGAGTCCGAGCCCGCTCGCGACGAAACCCAACGTGCGAGCCGTCGACGTGGGGGGGCCCGAGGAGCCATTGACGGTAGTTTGGCCGGCGGCGGACTGCCGCTCTGCTTCCTTCGGGGCAACCGGCGGCGCGCTCGAAGCGTCGGACAGCGTTGGCAGGTCGATCTTCAGGTGCTCCGCGCTGGAGCTAGGCACCTCGACCGACTTTTCAAACGCTTGTTTCCCGGGCGCCACTGCGCGGATGCGATGCGTGCCCGGATCCACCGGTAGGGCGATGCCGTAGGCGGCTTCGGCCAGCGGCGTACCGTCGACGGTGACTTCGAGGCCGGGCATGCGAGCTGTATCTGGCACGGCCACGCTGAGGCGCGAAAGCCGCTTTTCGAGCGTGGCTAGGTGCTGCGTGGCGAACTCGACGCGTTCGTTCTTGCCGTCACGACGAGCGGCTTCGAGGGCATCTTTGAAGGTCGTCCAGGCCAGTGCGGTCTTGCCCTGGCGCTCGTAGCAGTCCGCCAAGTTGAGTAAGGTGCCGCCGGCTGGGTCTAGCTCGTAGCTGGCCTTGAACTTGGGGCACGCCTGCTCGAACTTCTCGGCGGCGACGAGCAGGCGCGCCTCGTCGTAGAGCGCCTGCGCTACCACCGGGTTCTTGCCCGCTGCGAGGGCGAGCCCCGGCCAAGCCAGTGCCAGGAGCGCGCCGCCCATCGAGATCGTACCGTACCGTCTCATGCAGAGGCGCGCTCCTTGTCAAAGCTGGGGGTAGAATTCAGGGGCCGTTGAAGCTGTAGGTCTCGCCACACAAGGTGAGCGAGTAGTCGAACGGGCTTCCGGCGAAGCCGCCGGCGAACGCGATGTAGTCGGTGTTGGGCTTGACGCGCACAGTGACGTATTCGGGCGAGGTGTTGCTGAACGTGGTGCTGTAGCCCGCGCGCTCCAACGTGCCCGCCTTCATCACGAACAGGTCCATGTTCCTACCGCCTTGCCAATCGGCGCGCAGGGTCAGCTGCGTCGTGCTCGGGCCGGTGTGAAAGCTATAGCTGTCGCCGTCCAGAAAGTCGCCCAGGCGCGAGACATCGGCCGATTTGCCGTTCACTCGGTAACTGGCCTGCGCAAGCGTAATGCCAGTCGCCTCAGCGCTGTCGCCGCCCCCCGTCGTCGACGGCACGTCGTCATCGAACGTGTACACGTCGTTGCCCCGGTTGTTAGCGCCGTCGCCGGCTTCCGTGAAGCTTGCGGCAGCGTTGCTTGCGGCGCAGCGCGCGTTGACGTCGTCACTCACGACGCTGAGTTGATACGGGATCGGCTCGCTCAAATCAGCTGCGCTATAAGCATTGATCCGCAGGAAAATCGAGGAGAACAGGCTGTAGATGTTGAAGACGGTGACTGGCTGAGTGATGACGACCGTTTGCTGGTCGATCGTGACCTCGATGCGCGTAAGACCCGTGAACGTGGGGAGCTCGAGCCGCATCAGCCCGTGCTTACTCCCCGTCAAGGCGATGCCGTAGGTGTCCTTGTCCAGCAATTGGTCGCCCGCGCTGAAGTGACCGGTGTCGACCTTGCCGCAGATGACTTTGAGGGCCGTCTTGGCGTCGAGCCCCGTGGCCTGGCTGGAGTCGCTTTCGACTTCTGTGTAGTTGCACGTCGTCGGGGTCAGCGTGACGACCTCGTCGACAGCGCCGCCTGCACCTCCGTCTCCGCCCGCGCCGCCGTGGATAGCGCCACCCATACCACTTTCGCCACCCTCAATTGGCGCGCCGCCTGCGCCCGGCTCGCCGCCGACGCTCAGCGTCCCGCCGGAGCCGCCGCCACCCGAGCCAGCGCCGGCGCTGCCCGCCGTCGACATGCCCCCGCTCGTGCTGCCTCCGGAAGTTTTTCCGCCGCCGCCGCTCCCGCTGGTTCCTGCCGTTGGCGGCGCCGGCGAAACAGCGACGTCGTCGCCCGAGCACGCCACCATGGCCAACGTCGTCGCAAGCCCCAAGATCCCCAAAGCCGCCAGTCTGTTTTTCATGAACACTCCCAGCCGGCTAAATACATGCTCCGAGGGCCCTCGTAAAGCAGGGCTAGAAAGTGCGCTGGCCTAGCCGCGGCCCCAACTGGCCTCCGTTTCTTACCCATCGTCAAGGCTGTGCGCGACGCCACCCGCAAGTCTATCTAACCTGGGCCGCCAAACTGCTCGCGCAGGCTTCGCGGACACAGCTCCGCAGCCAGCGATGGACCGGATCGGCATCGAGCCGCGGGTGCCAGAGCATCGACACCGTGAATTTTGGCGTTGAAACAGGCAGTGCAAAGCTGTGCATTCCGAGGCGAAGGCTGCCGGTGTGAAGTTTAGGAACGGTTGCGATGAGGTCCGAGGCCCGCGCGAGGGCCAATGCGCTCGAAAAGCCACCGACCACGATTGCGCTCTCCCGCTCGAGCCCGAGCGCGTGCAGCGCAGCGTCGATAGGTCCGCCTTCGAGCATTGGCCGCGACACCGTCACGTGCTGACCTGCGGCGTAGCGAGCGGCGGTGACCTTCTTCGTTTTGGCAAGCGGATGCCCCGCGCGCACGGCGCCCACCAGCCCATCCCGGAAGAGCGCCTGCGCACGCAGCTCGGACGACGTCGTCGCCTCTATCACGCCCGTTTCGAGGTCGACGGATCCATCCCGAAGCGGCGCGCCTTCTTTGTCGGCCTTCTGCACGAACCGCAGGCGCACCCCTGGAGCCTCCGCGCGTAGGTGCGCCAGGATGGCCGGGCCCACGTTCTCGACGAACCCATCGCTCGTGCGAAGCGTGAACGTTCGCGCGAGCCGTCCGAGGACGGGCGCGGCTTGAGGAACGAGGACCGCCTCGACGTCCCGCACGAGGTGGCTCACCGGATCGCGTAGCTCGAGCGCACGCGGCGTGGGCACCAACACGCGTCCGGATCGCACCAGGAGCGGGTCGCCGGTCGTCTCCCGCAAACGCGCCAACGCCCGGCTCATCGCAGAAGGACTGAGCCGCAGTCGCCGCGCAGCGCGCGCGACGCTGCCCTCGGTGAGCAGCACATCGAGCGTGACTAGCAGGTTCAGGTCGGGCCGTGACATGCCTGCACTCTACCAAACCTTGTCAGCTGACATGGCGTCGGACGCACGGCTGCCGTGCATCCGCTGCGCCTTCCGCCATCCCAGGCCGGGCCGTACTCTTCTTGAGTCGGTGCGCTGTGCGGATCTGCCGACGATTACAGGAAGCGAATCATGGTTCAAACTTCACTGCAGAGGTTCGTTGATGCTGTGAGCTCGACCTGGGGACCGCTCACCTCCGAGTTGGTCGCCAGCTCGCGCAACTGCCTGGCGCAATTGCTCGAGGCGTCGCCTGCGACGGAAGCGTGGCTCGCGGCGCTGCACATCGACTCTCCCGAATCCCGGGAGCTCCACCGCGACATGACACGTGACTTCCTTCTACTGGCCCACACGGAACAGGCGGGTCTGTACCGGCCCCCGCACGACCACGGTCGCGGGTGGGTCATCTACGCGGTGCAGCGCGGCGAACTGGAGATGGCCACCTACCGCCGGGTGCATGATTTCCAGGGGAGCGCTCACCTCGTGAAACGAGAGTCCTTCGTGCTCCGCGCCGGGGACATCCGGGTGTTTCTGCCCGGCGACATTCACGACACGCGCTGCACGATGGGACCGTTGACCCTATTCCGGTTCGCGTCCCGCGATTTGAAGAAAGAGGACGTGACGCGGTACCCGGACCCTGCGGTGTGCACCGCGCCCCGCCTGAGCGCATCATGACACTCGCTCGACTGCCGCAGGTGGTAGGCGTCGCGCGCGACTGCCCTCCGGAGGCTGGCGTCGGAGCCGCATGCCGGCGGCACATGCTCCTCGCGACGTGTTGCCTATCTCTCTTTCTCGTCACGATGGACTTGACCATCGTCAACGTGGCGCTGCCCGCGATCCGCCGCGAGCTCCACGCCAGTGTCGCGGGTCTCCAGTGGTCCATCGACGGCTACACGGTCGTCGTCGCCAGCTTCCTCATGCTGTCCGGATCAATGGCAGACCGCTTCGGGCGGCGTCGGACGTTTCAACTCGGTCTCGCCGTCTTCAGCCTCGGCTCGCTCCTGTGCAGCCTCGCCCCGACCACGAACGCCCTCATAGGCTTTCGCATGCTGCAGGCCTTGGGCGGCTCGATGCTCAATCCGGTCGCGATGTCGATCATCGTGAACAACTACACCGACCTCAAGGAACGCGCCCGGGCCCTCGGCGTCTGGGGTGCGATCTTCGGCGTGTCGATGGCGGCCGGGCCGCTGCTTGGCGGCGCACTGGTCGACAGCATCGGTTGGCGCTCCATCTTCTGGGTCAACGTTCCCGTAGGCGCCTTGGCCCTCACGCTCTCCGCCCGCTTCATTCCCGAGTCCCGCGCCGAACGTCCCCGGCGCTTCGATCTTCCAGCACAGGCGTTGATCATTGTCGGTTTGCTCGCGCTCACCTCGGCGATAATCGACGGGCGCCGAGTGGGGTGGTCGTCGTGGACCATCACCGCGGGCTTTGGTATCGCACTCGCGTCTGTCGTCGCGCTGATCGCCTGGGAGTCACGCCGGGCGGAGCCCCTGATTGATCTGCGCTTCTTCCGCAGCCTGCCCTTCTCGTCGGCGACCTTACTCGCGTTGCTGTCGTTCGCTGCATTCAGCGGGTTTCTGTTTCTGAACTCGCTCTACCTGCAAGAAGCGCGAGGCTTCCGCGCGTCCGCCGCCGGGCTCACGACGCTACCGATAGCCCTGGCTCTCGTCATCTGCTCGCCGCTGTCGGGTCGGCTCGTCGGGGCCGGGCACGCGCGGCTCGCCCTCATCGTCGCTGGCGCGGCCATCTCCTGCGGCGCGCTTCTGCTGACGGGGCTCGCGAATGACACCCCTCTGCCTGTGCTCGTCGCCGCGTACGCCATCTTTGGGGTGGGCATTGGGAGCATCGGCGCGCCCGTCAACACTACGGCGGTAGCGGGCATGCCGCGATCCCAGGCGAGCCTCGCTGCGGCCGTCGCGTCGACGAGCCGTCAGGTCGGCGCCTCGCTCGGCGTCGCTCTCGCCGGGTCTATCGCCGGCGGCGGCATCGAGGTCACACACGCCGCCGACCTGGCTTCGTCGACACACCCCGTGTTCTGGGTCATCGTCGCCTGTGGCATCGCCATCGTGCTCCTCGGAGTCATCTCGACGGGCGCTCGCGCGCGAGCGAGCGCGGAGCGCGTCGCCTCACTACTCGAAGCTCCCGAGATCGCCTCACCGAAGGCTCCCCCGTCGCCAGGCGGCGGCGCGACGCGGTTAGGCGAGGCTCACGCCAAGCACGCTGCAGACCCGCCGGACATAGCGATCTGACGTGTGGATCCGGGCGCCTGCGGCTACCGCGGCGACGATGATCTGAACGTCTGCCCAACCGACGCCGGCGCCGCCGAGGGTGCTTCGATGGCGCTCGATGAACGTCCTCGTCTCACTTGCAGATGGGCTGGGAAGGTGCGGGAGTGCGGCAAGATCAACCGCGAAAGTCTTGGGTAGGCCCGACCCAAGCAGGAGCTCGCCCACTACCACGGCGCACGTGCGAACGCGCTGCTGCGACAGGAAAAGGACCAGTCGAGGATCCCGCTTGCGGAGGTGACTTATCCACGTATTGGTGTCGACTAAGATCATTTGGTCGAAACCGAGCGCTTCGCCCGGCGCGCGCGCGGAGCTTTGCCGCCAAGCGCGGCGAGGCGCGCCCCTGCCTCACGCGCCAGCAAAGCACGCAGACCCTCTTCGACGAGCGCTGTCTTGGTAACCCCGGGGTGCGCTTGCTGGACCTCCGCCAGGAGCGTTTCATTCACGTTGAGTGTCATACGAACTGTATGCATCCGACCATACTAACAATGCGCATCTATTGGAGCAAGTCCGCGCAGCGGTTCCCTCGGTCGCCGGATAGGGACGACGCTGGGATCGCACGCCTAGCCTGGCGTGTAGCGTGCACCGTCGGCGATGTATGGCACGTAGCGGAAGTCCCTAATGAGGGCGATCTTATCGTCGTTCCACTCGATGAGGACGAAGTAGGCGGGAGTGGCCGCCGAGGCGGGCCGGTAAACGGCGAGGACTGGCGTGCCGTCGACCCAACCCACCTCTGCCCGGAGATCTTCTTGCGGCGCGATTTCTGAGTAGCGCACGTAGTATTCGGCAGCGGCAGGCCCGCGACGTCGGGTGCGTGTCACTACGTCGAGCCGCGACTCTTCAACCATTAACGCACGAAGGGCGTCCCAGTCGCGGTTGTTGAAGAGCTCGGCGTAGCGTCTGAGGTTGCGGCGTTCTTCAGCCGACGCTTCAAGTTGGCCTGAGCCACTGGGCGGCAGCGGGGCTGATGCGAGGTTGGCTCGCGCCCGGACCAATGCCGCCTTTACCGCCGCAACGCTCGTGCCCATGGTTGCCGCGGTCTCGGCCAACGAGTGACCAAGCACGTCCTTGAGCACGAGCGCGCTGCGCTGGAGCGGAGGCAGCGCGACGAATCGAATCAAGGCGGCCTCGACGAGCGCGGGGTCGACGCCATTTTCCTCCGAGTCGACCAGCTCGGGGGGCTCGGCCACCAGCTCGACGTGCTTTCGTTCGTAGCGTTTCAAGAAATCCATGGCCGCATTGTGCGCGATGCGAAAGAGCCAGGGCTTGAGCGGAGGAGCCTGCACCCTGCTGCCGAGTGCCAGGTACGCCTTCGCCAGCGTCTCCTGCACGATGTCTTCACCGTCGAAGATCGAGCCAGTCATACGCGCGCAGTACTTGAAGAGCTCAGGGCGCACCTCGGCCACCAGATCCACGAACTGCTGGTGAGCTTCGACCTCTGCCGTCGCGAGTAGGGGCAGCGCAGCAGGAATCATCATGCAAGCGGCTCGATACCAGTACCGGTGACGGCGATGGCCGTCAAATTGGCAGCCAGCTCACCCCGCAACCCAGTCACGATGGCTGCAGCGACCTTGTCGCAGTCAAGTGGCACGTCGAAGCGCTTCATGTAGTCTGCCGGCGGAATCGCAAGCGCTTTTCCGTAACCTTCCGAAGCCAACGCGGCGATGGCCGTGCCTTCGATCAGCTGCTTCGGCAGGACCGCCAGGAAGCGGATCCGGAGCTTCTTGGCGTCCGCGATCTTTTGGGCATAGCCAGCGAGCAACCATTGCATGCGTTTGGCGCCTGCATAGCCACCGGACAAGTACGAGCCGTTGATGGCCGCCCCGCTGGACACGATGGCCACCACACTGCCGTCGCAAAGTGGCAATCGTAGCGACGCTTGGACGAGGTGGAACGCCGCCTTCGCGTCCAAGGTCCAGGCTTCCGAAAAGGCCTCCCAAGAGAGCTCGTCGATGGCTCCCATCTGCGGACGAACGCCCGCTGTCAGCACCACGAAGTCAGGGCGTAGCTCACCCAAGAGGCGCTCCGCCGTTCCGACTTCAGTGGCGTCCGCCTGCAGGGTTTCGAGGCGTGGGCCTAGCTCGGCCCGCAATGCTGCCAGGCCCTCGGACGTGCGCGCAACGGCCGTGACACGGGCGCCGGCAGCCAGCAGCGATCTTGCAGTCGCCTTGCCCACACCCGCGCTTGCCCCAATCACCACCGCCGTCTTGCCTTGCAGATTCATCGTTCGATCTCCTTCTGCTTAGAAAACGACTGACGAAGGGGAAAGGATGCGGCACGGACCAACTCCGCCGGCGCTACAGACAGCCAACGCGCTACCGTTGAAGAAGCTGGAAGCCCCGGCCGTTGGGCTGGCGCCACGGGGCGCACCAGGAAGAACGAGCGGGGGCTGCCGCGAACGCAGCTTGATTGCAGAAGCTACCGTGTCGGAGCCTTCCCGCCTTGCGTCGCGAACGACCCGAAGGCTACGGCATTACTCGAGGGGATGCATGAGTTGGTCAGCTGGTTGGGAGGGCCATCTCTGACGGATCGGGAACGGCGCGACACCAATCGACGCGATCGTGATGGCCTCCGCCGCCCAGCGGGGCGACGTCGTCTATACGGCAGACGTTTCGGACCTCGCAAAGCTTACTGGCTACTTTCGGTCCGTACGCGTGCTCGGCATCGGGTGGCGACCGACGAAACTCCGGGGCTCGTCTAGGGCGAGGGCGACTTGGCAGTGAGTCCGTCGAGAAGGAGCTGAAGCTTGCCAATATCGACTGGCTTGACCAAGTGCGCATCAAAGCCCGCGTCCTTTGAGCGCGCCTTGTCGGACGGCTGGCCATACCCGGTCAGGGCCACGAGTCGCAGCGACTGCGCTGGGGAGGCGGCACGCATTTTCCGACAGAGTTCGTAGCCGTCCATGACCGGGAGCCCGATGTCGAGCAAAGCGATCTGCGGCCGAAATTCCGCGGCCACGACAAGCGCCGACGGACCATCGGGAGCGGTGCGTACGACATAGCCAAGATCGGCCAATATTTCCGACATCATCTCGGCAGCGTCCTCGTTGTCGTCAACCAAGAGGATGCGTTCTGAGGGGCGAGTTACTCGCGTCGAAGCGACGGCCCCTTCGTTCGGACGAGCCTCCACGGCGTGTAATTCCAAACTGCTCGTAGGAAGGTCCACAACGACCTCGCTCCCCTTGCCGCGGCCCTCGCTCATGGCCCGGACGGTTCCGCCATGGAGCGTTACGAGGTTCCTCACGATCGCAAGCCCGAGCCCTAGTCCTCCTTGGGACCGATCTGCTGATTGCCGCTGCTGCGTGAAGAGATCGAAGATCGCATCGAGCATGTGAGGCTCGATGCCGAAGCCTTCATCCTTGACGCGCACGATGGCTCGGTCGCCCTTGCGCTCGGCGGAGAGGACGATACGCGCGCGCGCGGCGCTGTACTTCGCCGCGTTCGTGAGGAGGTTTGAAAAGACTTGCGCGAGGCGATCGGAATCACCCTCAATCGGTATTCCTTGGGATGGGACCTGGATAGTGAGCACCTGAAGCTTCTGCTCGAGGAGCGGACTCGCGATCTCGACGGCACGCGCGGTCACCTCGGAAAGCTCGAAGCGTTCCTTCCGCAGCTCGACCTTCCCGCTCGCGATGCGCGAGACATCGAGTAGGTCATCGACAAGACGCATCAGCTGCGTGACCTGTCGCTCGAGGACCTGGTGCTCTCGCGACGTGCTCCCCTGCGCGCGGAGAAGCTGCAGCGCCGTCCTCATCGGCGCGAGCGGGTTTCGGAGTTCGTGTCCTAGCATCGCCATGAACTCGTCTTTCGCGCGCGTGGCCTCCTCAGCGCGTGACCGGGCTTCCTCGAGCGACTTGGCTTGGCGCTCTAGATCAGCCCGAGCTTTTTCCAGTGAATGTGCCAGTTCACCCGCGTGGCGAGCCTCCTCCCGCGCAACCGAAAGCTCACCTGAAGCCGAGGCCGCTGCATGCTCGGCTCGCAGTGTGGATCCGAGAAGCGGGAGCATCACGCACAGCGGTTCGATGCGCGCCCGATCGCAGTCCGGTCCCACGAACACCAGCGCCACCCCAGCTCCACTGCAGGCAAGGGCGGGGACGGCTTCGTCAGAACTCCGGTAACCGACCGACCCGTGGTGGACACCAGGGACACGGCACTCGCGGAGGAACGCACGCCAGGCCGAACCGCCGGCAAGCGTCTGAGGAAGCCCCGGGGCTGGGAGAAGTGCTTCGACCTCCGGGTCTTCGACAAAGACGAGAAGCGCTTCCACGCCGAGTTGGACCGCCAAAGCGGCTGCCGCCGCCATCCGCGACGGGGCTTCGGCGAGCCCCGCTACGAGCTGGATCGTCTCACGATCGAACATGCTCCTACGCCGGCAGCACCATCACAACTGCGGTGCAGTTGTGAAAGCCCCCGAACTGCCCTTCTGCACGCGCGATCTGCCCGTACGTATTGCATCCCACGAGCTCCGCACCGCCAAGCGCTTGGGCCACCGACTCGAGCTCGAACCCGAACACCTCGCCCATCCGAAGGCGTGTCGCGACGCAGTCGAAGAACAGGGCCGCACCGGGTTTCTCGCCATTGAGCGCCTTCACGGCGGAAGCCGTCGCGTTCGAGGCCGCCATGATGGCAGAGTCCGCGGTCGCCTTCATGATCTGGACACGCGCGCCCGTCGTGATCTCGGCGGCGCAGTTCACAGAGCCGTCGTCGTTCACGGTCAACGGAACACGCAGGCGATGACCGTTTCCGGTGTCGATGCCGAGGACGTTGTGAAGAAAGAACGGCAGAGGATTCGCTCGATCGAACTGCTGATCCGTCGACTTGGCGTGCTCTTCGAAGGCTTCGACGGCTGGCACGCCATTCAAGCTCTTCACGCGCATGCCAATCGCTTCTGTGACTCGAAGAGGCTTGCTGGCGGGCACCCAGCCGTGACCGACACCAATGCCGAGGGGTTTGTCAGAGAGGAACTCGAGGCCAACGACGGCATCAGAGTAGGCCTTCGTCCCCAGAAAAACGTGGGTACGCGCGAACTTTGCGTCGTCGCCGGCGCCACCGCCGGCGAACTGGTACCTGCCCGAGGTGAGCATCGTGAGCTGCTCGACGAGATCCTCCGCATGACCGGCGAGGGCGTCCGTCAAGATGAGAGCAGACCGATACCGGTACTCATAGGTGTCGAGGCCCTTGAAGGACGACAGTACCTCTTGGGCCGCCTTGGCCCGGTCCACTGTCACCTGACGGCCTAGCCCAGCCGAGACCTGGAGGTCCTTCGACCGAATTGCGAGCGCGCACGCCGTTCCTTCCCCTCGGTGACCGCCAGTGAACTCGCCGGCGG
>JAYUYU010000542.1:0-5058 GCA_043752365.1 Myxococcales bacterium
GGCTGAACAAGCCGAAGCCGCCGCCAACCCCGAGGCCGCTGAAGCCGCCGCGGTCGCCGCCAAGAAGGCCGGCTCCCGAAACGCGGGTTCGGCCGGCCACAAGCCCAAAGAGCGCATCGCGACCGCCGCGAACCCGATCCGCCGCCGCGCCGTCTAGGCGCTGACTCGACCGTGGGGCGCTTCCCGTTTTCGCCAGCCTGTGTGCTCGCGCCCATGGAAGGCGTCACCAACGCCGCCGTGCGCGAGGTGTTGGCGAGCTACGGCCCGGTGGGCCTGGTGTGCACCGAGTTCGTGCGCATCGCTGGCGAGAAAATCTCGCGCCCCTACCTCGAGCGCCAAGTCGAAAAGCTGCCGTCGGTGCCGCTCAGCGTGCAGGTCATGGGTAACGACCCAGAGCTGCTGGCCGAAGCTGGCGCGGTCGTGGCGCGGGCCGGCGCCGATGTCGTCGACTTGAACCTGGGCTGCCCGACCAGCACCGCGGCGCGCAAGGGCGTGGGGGCTGCGCTGTTGGCGCAACCTGCATTGCTGGCGCGGCTGCTCACTACGATGCGGCGCTCGGTGCCGGGGCGGCTTTCGGCCAAACTGCGTGCGGGTTTCGACACCACCGACGAAGCGCTCGTCAACGCGCACCTGGTCGAAGACTCGGGGCTCGATTTCATCGCGGTGCATCCGCGACGGCGCGTCGATCAATACCGCGGCAGCGCCGATTGGCGGATCATCGAGCGCATTCGGCGCGCGCTTTCGATCCCGGTCGTGGGCAATGGCGACATTTGGTACGCTGAGTCGGCGTTGCGTATGTTCGAGCAAACCAACTGCGACGCAGTCATGCTCGGCCGCCCCGCGCTGCGAAATCCCTGGATTTTCCGGCAAATTGCCGAGCTGTTGGCTGGGCGGGAAGTGTTCCGACCTTCGGGCAAAGACATTGCGCAGCACCTGCAACGCTTGTCGGTCGGCCTGCTTGCGCGCTGGAAAGACCCAACGACGACGCCAGTAGGGCCGCTGAAAGAGCAACTGAACTACTTGCTGCGTGCGGTGCCCGAGCCCTTGCTACAGAAGCGCGCGCTGCTCCGCCAACCGACGTTACCGCTCTTGCTCGAAGCCGTGGCCGAAGCCTTCGAGCCGCTCGCCGCCGAAGCGCTCGATTTGGGCGCAGCAGCAGCTCAGCCGTCCTAGCAACGCTCGCGCTAGAAGACCGCCACCTGGCCGAATCTGCGTCAGCGGCAGATTTTTCTGCGCAGCTGACGTTGGGCTCGGGTTGTCGGGGGGAACAGTTTGGAGGGAAGGACGTCATGGCTATATCTCGTTTTGTCGGAAGTTTTTGTTTGGTCACGGGTGCTCTGCTGGCGGTGCAGGGTTGCAGCAGCGCGGAGCCTGCCAGTGAGCAGGGCAACGTCGCGGCGGAGGACGTGGGCAGCGTTTCCATCGAGCTCAAGCGAGCTCCCAACGACGCCGCATGCCTGCGCCTGACCGCGGACGGCGCGACGACTGCGGTTCGTTCGTTCGATCTCAAGCCCGGTCAGCCGAGCACGTTGTCGATGGGCGGTTTGCCGTTGGGCCAGGTCGTTTTTACGGCCGAAGCCTTCTCGACGGCTTGCAGCCTGGTCACGACCGAGAGCATTGCCACGTACAACAGCGACGCTGTCACTGCGACCATTCAGCCCTTCGCGACCAGCATCGCGATTGCATTGCACGCGCCTGGCACGGCCAACGTGGCCGTCGATTTTCCGCGTTGCGACGGCACCGTGGGCGAGTGGAATGGCTGCCGCGGCAACGGCTGCTCGGTCTGCACCGAAAAGCTGACCGAGTTCCCTCGCTACATGCAAAACCACCCCGACTGCGTGGCGAACTCCACCTGCAGCGGTGAATTCCATCAATGCAATGCGGCCTGTCCGGCGCCCACGTACGCCGACCGCGATCCCGCTGAATGTCACGGCGCGCCCAGCGGCTGGAGTGGCTGTCGCGGCAATGGCTGCGCGGTCTGCTCCGAGAAGCTGACCGACTTTCCGCTGTATTTTCAGAATCACCCGACTTGCGCCAAGAACGACACCTGCGCGGGCGTGTTCGCGGCTTGCAACGACGCCTGCCCGCTACCCAGCGACGCCGACCGCGCGCCGGGCTCGAGCTTCAGCGTGTACGTGGAAGCCGAGAGCGCCATGTTCACGGCGCCGCTGGTTAGCGTGAACGACGCCACGGCGTCGGGTGGCAAGTACATTTGGAGCGGCACGACCTCCATCACGGGCACCACGCCGGCCGCGGCTGGCCACGCCTTCTACAACTTCACGTTGCCCAGCGCGCAAATCGTCAAGGTGTGGGGTCGCTTGATGGTCGGTCCAGGTGGTTCGAGCGACGATTCGTTGTTCGTGCGCATCGACAACGGCGCCTGGACGACCTGGAACGACATCAGCCCGCGACTGGCCAACGGCGCCTGGGCCTGGGACAGCGCGCACGAGTCGCCCACCACCGAAAAGACGTGGATGGCCGGCGCTGGCGCCCACACGCTCGAAGTTGCCTATCGCGAAGACGGCCTGAAGATGGATCGCTTCTTCATCACGACCGATCTCGCCAAGAAGCCACAGTGAGTCGCGCTGCCCCCGCCAGTTGAGCAAAGGCCACGCTGGCGGGGGGCGCTCGGCGTGCCTATGCCTCGCTCGGCTACCGAGTCGTCGGCGAATACGGTATTTTGTTGTTCTGAAGTCGGCCAGGCTTCAGTCGCTGCCCGGCACCACGTAGGCGACACGCGCTTCTCTACGATCCCAAACTACGGAGCCTGCTGGAGCCGACGCATTGTTTAGTGCTTTGGTGATGGTGTCGCCTTCGCCGAGGACAATCTGCCCGAGCGTGGCGTCGGGCAAGACGCTGCCCTTGCGCGGATCACGCGGGTTGTAGACGACGTAGCGCAAGCTCACGGTGGGGCCAGCTTTATCAGATTCGCGGCGAGGTTTGCGCTGTCGCCAAACGCTTGAAGAAGGGGTAGGCCGAGTCCTAGTTCCGCACGGCCGGCCGCCAGCTGGCGGCCTGGACCAGCCTACCCCCACCCGCTTGGCGACGACTGTGATCGTGCTGTCATACCTCGAGGCGGCGCGCGTTTGGCTGGGGCTGTTGAAAGCTGCGCGTTGTGCTGGGTCGTCGCCGTGGCACGCTGGTTGCTGAGGGCTGGCAGCAAATCGAGTGGAGGCTGGGATGATCTGGAAAGCATTGGCAACGGTTCGGTCGAGGCGTGTAGGGGCGGCAACTGTGCTGGGCGTCGGTTGCCTTGCGTTCGCGGCCGAGGCCGAGGCCGCGGCCGAGTCGCCCGCAGTTGAAGGCGCGGCGGCCGAGGCGGAGCCGGCCAGCGGCGCGCCCGCGCGGCACGCTTCGGTGTTCGTGGACCCGTTGGGGTTTGCGCTGTTTGGCCCACGGCTGGGGGCAGAGGCGGGCGCCGGGCACTTCAGTGGTGCGCTGCACGCGCGTTGGTTCAACGCAGGCCTGCTGTCGCGCAGCTTGTTCCTGGCTGAAGGCGACAGCTTTGGCTTCAGCTACGGTGTCGGGTTGCGCGGGCGCTACTACCTGACCGAAGGGTTAGAGGGTTTGCACTTCGGAGTGGCCGCCGAGTACCTGCATTCTCGCGTCGAGAAGCCAGCGGCGCTGGTAGCGACCACGTCCAGCTACGTCGTGCCGTACGCCGAGGTTGGCTATCGTTTGTCGCTGGGTCGCGTCTACGCGGACTTGTCCGGCGGTCTTGGTTACGCCATCCAAGCTTCCAGTAGCGTTGAGAATTTGCCCGGCGGTAGCGCGGCCGGCGCTTACGCTGCCTTGGACGAAAGCTCCGTTTACGGCACTGCCAGTTTGGAGCTCGGAATCTTTTTTTGAGTCCGCGCGGCGGCTTACTTGGCGCCGCAGGTCTGGGCGCCGTCGGCCCGGAAATTGAAGCCAGTGCCGCAAAGCAAGCCTTCGGGCGCGCTGGGCTGCCCGGCGTGCTGGGTGAAAAAGTCGCTGAAGGCCGCGGCGTCGAAGCACTCGGCGCGCAGGCTGAAGCCCCACGAGCTGGCGGCCCACGCTACCTCGAGCAACGGGTCGGGCACGAGCAGGATGCGCGCGGGGGCTGCAGGACATGCCGCGTCGGGCGTGAGCTGTGCAAGCCATGCTTTGGCTTTTGCCAGGTCATCGGCGCAGCCGTCGGGGCAGTTGTAGGTAACGACGACTGCGCCATGCTCCAAGTTGTGCATCCAGTAGCCGCGCGGCAACGGAAAGTCGTACACGCCAAAATCGGCCCAGCTGGGGTAATGCTCACCCGACGACGGCGGATTGGTCGCGTAGTCGATGGGCGTGCACGCTGCGACGTGAACGCCCGGACTAAGCTTGTACGACGTGACGACGGCTGCGCACTCGCCCGCTGCGCCGGAGCTGCCTAGCTCGGGGCTGCCGCCTTCGCCGGGCGTGCCTGCGGCGCCTCCGAGCGGAGCGCCGCCCTGGCCAGCTTCGGCCACGGCGCCGTCAGCAGCGCCGCCCTTGCTCGACGTACCGGCGCTGCTGCCGCCGTTGCTCACGCTAGTCGTGCCGCCCGTGGCCTTTCCGCTGCTGCCCGCGCGGTTGCCGCTGCCGGCGCTGGAGCCCGTGCCGCCCAGCGGCGCGCTGTTGGGCTGAGCGTCGGAACCAGAACAACCAGGGGCGAGCGCCAGGCACGGCAGGGCACCCAAACACATGAATACCAACGCGGGGCGAAGCATTGGCAAAGCTTAGCGTAAGCGCTGCCGCGTCGGGGTCGGCGTCGGCGCCACTCGCTCACAAATGTTGGCTTTCGTGACAACATACCGCCCAGTATGAAGAGGGTCGGCTTTTTGGTGCTGTTGGTGCTCGTGGCGCTGGCTTGTTCGAAGGACCCGCGGAGCTCACAGTCGTTGCCGCCCTGGCAGTGGGCGGTCACGGGCATGAAGCCGGGCAGTGTGGCGTTGCCGGCCTCGCTAGTGGTGTGTGAAGCGAACGGCAGCGCGTGTGCGCCCGCCAAAGCGGGCGTAAAGCTGACGGGTAGCAAGCTAGTGCGCCTGGAGCGCGGGGTGAGTCAGTTCGCGCTCGATAGCG
>JAYUYU010000543.1:0-5039 GCA_043752365.1 Myxococcales bacterium
ACGGACAGCAGAAAAGATGCGGCCGCCGCAATTAGAAACAACCTTCGCGCGCTCGAGATCGTCTTCATAGAACCCGCTCTTCCTTCTGTTGGACTATGCCGGGGTCCAGAGGTGGCACCCTGCGCTCTCGGTCTGCATCAGTCATTCGGGGCGCTAGCTTCGAACGCCTGTCGGGGGTCCAACGGTACTTGCAGTTGCTCGAGCGTTAGGTACAGGCCGACGAGGCCGACGCCCAAGAACGTGAGCTCGGGGTGCAGCTTTGCACGGCTCTCCGCCGTCTCGCGAAAAATACGGTCGAAGGTCGAGCGGAAATGAGCAATTGCAAAGACCATCTCTCGGCCCTCATCAACACCAAAGTGATCCCGAAGCAGTTGCTCGATACGCTGCGAGAAGCCCGCCAAGGGCCGCGAGTCCCAGCTATAGAGTTCGACGCCGGTTGCCAACGCCGAGCGATCTTGGCGATAGAATCCCGCATACAACGACTGCACGCGCCGCCGGAACTCGGGATCGGGCTCGTACCACAGCCCGCTCGGAAAGAAGGTGAGGGAACGTTTCGCGTCGTCCCATGCGAAGTGGCGCGGCCGCAGGTCCAAGAACCACGGACCGTGCCCTTGGAGCTGGTGAAAATACAGATCAAGGACGCGAGCTCCTATCGTCGCGCGTGTCTCGGGGCTGAGCGCGGTCACGTCCGACGGGGTAACCGGAGACCTGGCGATCTGAATTGCCAAGCCCGCCGTGTCGAGCGATGCGGCGAGCGTCTGGGCTGCGCGCGCACGGGCAGCGTCCGAGCCATAATGTTGGACGATTTCTAGCGCGCGCTTTAGCACTTTACCCGTGTGAACCACCTTGAGTGCGGAGAGCGAGGTATACGGCAGGAAGTCGCGAAACGGCTCGGGCGTGAGCCGCATCGCCCACTCAGCAGCCACGAGCCCCGAGGTCCACCAGCCTGGTCGACGTCGCCGTGTCGGTTTCGCTGGCCCGGCCTTTGGACAACAAGTGCCCCGAGCGTCGCGCTTTGGTCGCGAGGTAGAAGTGATTGTGCGGATTGGGCTCCACCTCGTGGGCTAGACGTCGGCTGACATCGATGCCCTCCGACGACAGCTTCTGAATCTTGTCCGGGTTGTTGGTCATGAGCGCTACGCTAGCCACGCCGAGGGTGCGGAGCATGGCTGCGGCGACCGCGTAGTCACGTTCGTCGGCGGCGAAGCCAAGCATCAAGTTGGCGTCTACGGTGTCGTAGCCCTGCTCTTGTAGCTCGTAAGCTCGAATCTTGTTGGCCAAGCCGATGCCGCGGCCTTCCTGGCGGAGGTACAGCACGATGCCCCGCTCGGCCGCGCCCACGAGCCGCAGCGCGCCTTCGAGCTGGCCTCGGCAGTCACAGCGCAGCGAACCGAAAGCATCGCCCGTCAGGCACTCCGAGTGCAGTCGCGTCGGTACGTCTTCTGCGCCCTGGAGCTGACCGCGTACCAAGGCAACGTGCTCGAAGGAGTCTCGGTCGCTGTGGAACACGTGTGCCCTGAACTGCCCGAACTCGGACGGCAGCTGGGCTGTGGCGACGATGTGAGCATGAGCGGGCCCTCGAGACGAAGACACCGGGGTGCTTGTCGCTGCCGGGCAGCGCAGGCGGGCCAGAGGGTTCGAATCCATTGAGTTCATTGACTTTCTGCCGATTGAACGACCCACCGCGGTTGCTGGCGTCCGCCGGATGTGTATAGATGTTGTACAGAATATGTAGAGGTCAAGCTTTGGCAGCGAAGAAAAGCAGCGCAAGCGGCCAGCGGAGCCCGGAAACTGGCCACTCCATCAAGGTGGTATCGGAGCTGACGCAGTTGCCAATGGGGACCCTGCGCGCCTGGGAGCGACGCTACGGCTTTCCCCGGCCCGAGCGGAGGCGTAACTCCAACCGGCGTCTTTACAGTACCGAGCAACTTGGCCGGTTGCGGTCGGTCGCGCGCCTGCTCGAACGCGGGTATCAGCCGAGCGACGTCATCCACAAGACCGAGCCCGAGCTATCGCAGCTGCTTGGTACGAGCACTGCAGCGATTCCGGAAGTCACGCTCGTAGGCACGGTCGCTAGCGTGCCCGCCCTGCTCGAGCTTTTGGCAGCGGACGATGCGAAGGGCGTGGAGGAGCAGTTGCGGCTCGCGGCAGCGGCTTGGGGCGCCAAGCGCTTCGTGACAGACCTGGCACACCCGTTCGCGCAGGCGGTCGGCGAAGCTTGGGCGAAGGGCGACTTGGCGATCAGGCACGAGCACTTGATGACCGAATGCCTGACGACTCAGCTGCGAGCGCTACTGGCCGCGCACCAAGACGTCGACGGAACGCCTCACGTAATCCTCGGCACCCTGCCTGGCGAGAGCCATACCTTAGGACTACAAATGGTCGCCGTGTACTTGGCGCGGAGCGCCGCAAAACCGCGGCTCTTGGGCCCCAATACGCCGCCCGACCAAATTGTTTCCGCCGCACGGGCTCTCGGTGCTTCGGTGGTAGGCATCGCGGTCAGCCCCGCCGCGGAGCTGCCACCGACCAGGCGCCAGCTTCGTCGTGTGGCGGCGGGGCTGCCTGCGTCGATGGCACTGTGGGTCGGTGGTGCCGGCGCCAGTGGCCTGGGTGTTTTGCCAAGGCCGGCAGAGGCCGTGACCAGCTGGGCCGCGATCGACGACGCGCTGGCGCGCGCACGACGCCTCGCCTTCTCGCCCGGCCAATGAAGCTGAGCCTGCGCTCGGCTCAGGGTTCGAGCGCGTCCAGGTCTTCGACCATCACCGGCTTGTCGAGGTGTAGCCGCTTCATGGTGGCGGACACCAGCTCTGGGAAGTAGCCCGCGAGCGCCGTGGCGCCGGCAGAGGCGCCGATGGCGGTGGCCCAACCGAACGGACCGATGGGCTTACAGCCGAACAGCTGTGAGACCCCAGGCGTTTGTACGATTAGCGCCAGGGTGGCGGCCGAAGCGACGCTGGTAATCACGACTGGACGACTGAGCTTGCCGGACGTGAGCGTTTGACCGAGCTGCGAGCCGACGAGAGCCAACAGGCCGACGGTGTTGGCGCGCTCGCGGCCACCAAAGCGACTGACCACCCACGCGCTGCCGGCGCCGAGCGACGTGACCAGTGCGCGCAGCGCGATGTCGCGGTTGAGCGGCTGCCCCAACGACGCCTCGGGGCCTTCCTTGCGCAGCGCGCTCAGCGTCTCGAGCGATGGCGGGCGCAGCGCGATGGCCATCGCGGGCGCGACGTCAGTCAGCAAATTCACGAGCAGGAGCTGGCGGGGGTTCAGCGGCGGGCGGCCGTCGACCAGGCCGGCCGCCAGCATGAAGCCAATTTCCCCTAAATTTCCGCCAACCAAGATGGACACCGCGTCGCGGACCGAAGCCCACATGGCGCGGCCTTCGACGATGGCATGCACCAGCGTTTCGATGCGTTCGTCCATCAGCACGACGTCTGCCGCGGCGCGCGCAGCGGCGGTGCAGTTACGCCCGACCGCAATGCCCACGTTGGCCAAGCGAATTGCGGGCGCGTCGTTGGCGCCGTCGCCCACCATGGCCACGACGCGGCCGGCGCGCTGCAGCGCGCGCACGATGCGCACCTTTTGCGCCGGCGTCACCCGTGCGAACACGCGCACGCGGCCGAGCTGAGCGTCTAGCTCTTCGTCCGAAAATTGCGCCAGCGCGCTGCCCGACATCACGATGCCGCCCGGAGGCAAGAGGCCGACTTCACGGGCGATGGCCTCGGCGGTGCTCGGGTGATCACCGGTCAGCATGTAGGTGACGACACCAGCATCGTGCAAATCCGAGACGGCCTGCGCCGACGTGGGCCGGACTGGATCATGAAACGCAATGAAGCCGCGGAAACACAAGCCGGGTAACTGCGCCAGGTCGTGGTCCGTCGCGACCTTGGCCTCCGCCACGCCCAGCACCCGCAGGCCCGCTGCGCCCAGCTCTTTGGCGCGCTCCAAAAGCGCTGCGCGGCCCGCGTCGTCGACGTCGACGTCCTCGCCGCCGCGGCGAAGCTTGGTCACCTGACCGATCAGGCGTTCGGGCGCGCCCTTCACCGAAAGCAGCCCGCCTTCGCGCGTTTCGCCCAGCACCACTTGGTAGCCGCGATCGGCTTCGAACGGCAGCTCGCGCAGGCGCTGCCAGCCGCTGCCACCGTCGAAGGCCTTCACGCCCAAACTCTCGGCGGCGCGGTACAACGCCGCGTCGGTCGGATCAGTGCGAGTGCTGCCGAGACGCTGCTCGGGCGCGGCACGCAGCCCCGCCGCCAGCACGTGATGCTCGCTCTCCCCGTACACGGCCGGGGCGTCGCCCGTCCCCTCCGAAATGGTGCCGAGCGCGATGCGGCCCTCGGTTAGCGTGCCAGTCTTGTCCAGGCACAGCGCGTCGACGCGACCAAGCGCCTCGATGCTGCGCACGTTGCGCACCAAAGCGCCGCGCTTCGACAAGCGCGACGCCGCTGCCAACTGCGCCGCCGTCGCGATCAACGGCAAGCCTTCAGGCACCGCCGCCACCGCCAGGCTGACGCCGCTGCCCACGAGCTCGTCCAACTTTCGGCCCCGCACCAGGCCAGCGCCAATCAGCGCAACACCGGCGCCGAGCGCCACCGGACCCGTCATTTGGATCAACGAGCGCAGGCGTCGTTCGACGCCACCACGGCTCGGGTCACGCTTGACCGCGCTGGCACCGCGCCGCGCTTCCGTCTCTTCGCCAACCGCGACCACCAGCGCGACGGCGCGCCCCGCTGCGATGGCGGTGCCGTCGTACAGCATGGAGCTGCGATCGGCGACGTGAGTCTCGAACGAAGGGGCCGGGGATTTGCGGACCGGCAACGACTCACCGGTCATGGCCGAAGCGTCGACCTCTAGCGATTCTGCCGACAAAATTCGGCAATCGGCGGGTACGACGTCGCCGGCCTCGAGCACGACGATGTCGCCGCGCACCAGCTCTTGCTCGGGCAAGTCGAGCAAGGCGGCGCCGCGGCGCACGCGCGCGTAGCGGCGTTGGCCGCGCGACAGCTCGCGCAGGCGCCGCTCGGTGCGGAAGCGCT
>JAYUYU010000544.1:0-5034 GCA_043752365.1 Myxococcales bacterium
TTGCTGCGGTTCGAGCCTGAAGGTCAGTCGGTCCACGAGGCCGCTTCGAGCCGGGTTTGCTGCTGGCCGGAGCAGCCCGGCGTCGACATGCCACCGCCCGGCGTCGACATGGGCGGTTGTGGCTCCGTGAGGCACGGCGGATTCAAAACCGAAAACAGCTGAACCATGCCCGACACTGTGCCATCGACCAGCTTGGATTCGAGGTGCAGCCTGAGCCCGTCGGAGCCTGCTGGCACGCTGACGCCTGCGAAGCCGCTCTTGGCGACATCGTCGACGCCGATATCCAAGTAAGCTGCCGCCGTAACGGTTCGCGCGCTACCGCTACCGCTGACGACGACCCGACCCGGATACGTGCCGTCGAGCCTGCCGTCGTGACTCTTTGCACTAAGGCTGACCGGGTAGGTCAGAGCGGCGCCGACGCCGAGCTCGGCGGGCAAATCGCCGCGCACTCGAAAGCAACCGTCACCCGTCGACTCGACCTTCAGGGTGAGCTTGCTTTTCGTGCCATCCATCCAGGTGATGGAGGTCGGCTCAGGAGCAGCAACAGACGCTAACGTGTCGGTACCGCTGGCGCCCAAGGCGCTTTGCTCGACCGGCAAGCCCAAGCCGCCGCCATCGGTGAAGAGTGCCTGGCAGGCCGCGCTATCGGGCCAAACCGCGAGCACGGCCGAGCTAGCCGAGCTAGCCGAGCCAGCGCCGATACCGGAATCGACCTGCTGAATGCCGCTAATGCTGCCGCTCATGCCCTCGGCCACGAACGTTGCCTGCAGGCTCAGCTGCACCAACTTGGCACGGGGCATCGCTGACGAAACCGCGAGACTGCCGCCCAGCTTGGTCAAGTCGAACGGCACGCTCAGGCTAGCCACTCCGGGCGCGTTGGTGCGCAACAACGTGTCGTACGACTCGGCCAAGGCGCCGCCATCGGTCGTGACGTTCACGTGCACTTCGACGCCCAGCTGCGGCGGCGGACAATTGCGACCGATCTCGATGCCGGAGTCGTCGGCTTTGGCAGTGTAGGTCAAGGCGTACGCGCTTCGCCCGCGCGTGACGTCGATTTGCAGCGCTCCCGTGCCGGACTCGGGACCCTGCGTCCAGGCTTGGCCCTCGGGCGCTTCCTTCCAGCTGATCGGGGAGTCGAACGACTTTTCGGCGTAGGCCAGTAGCTGTTCGGCGCTGCCCGAGTCAGTCATCGTGTCGAAGCCGGCGAGCTTTTCCTTGTGCTCGTCGCAACCCGTGGAACCCGTCTCGGTGCCGTTGTCGTCGTGCTCACCGGAGAGGTCGCCCGTTTGGCCACCCGCGCAAGCCGAGCCGAGCGCAAGCGTGAGCGCGGCGAAACCAATGTGTGTGATGTGATGAAGTCGCATGGCGGGGACCCTCCGAACGACTTCAAGGTACGCCCGCTGGGCTGACCCGGCAATGTCCAGTTTGCACATTTCATGCACCTGATGCGCTTGTGGATGTGCAAAACTCTACACATGGACTTTGAGCTCTTGGCCAGCGAATTACTGCGCGGATTGCGGGGAAAACGCTCGCAGCAGGCGCTGTGCCGGCGGCTGGGAGCCAAGAGCAACGTGGTGCACCAGTGGGAGCGCGGCCACAGCTTTCCGAGCGCGTCGCGCGCCCTGCAGGTGGCGGCGCGCGTGGGCGTCAACGTGCCGGAAGCGTTCCGCGAGTTTTATCGCACGGCGCCGCGCTGGCTCGACGAGCAAGAGCCGTCGTCACCCGCCGGAGTTGCGGCCTTCCTGGACGACCTGCGCGGCAGCACCAGCGTGGTCGAGCTGTCGCGCTACAGCGGCAAGAGCCGCTTCGCCGTCGCGCGCTTCTTGTCCGGTGCCGCGGAGCCACGCCTGCCGGACTTTCTGCGGCTGATAGAAGCGTCGTCGTTGCGCCTGCTCGACTTCATCGAACAGCTCGTCGACCCGCGTTTGCTGCCCAGCGTGCGCGCGCTTTGGGAACGCCTGACCGCCGCGCGGCGCTTGGCCTATGAGGAGCCGTGGTCCCAGGCCGTGCTGCGCGCGCTGGAGCTATCGAGTTACACCGAGCTACCGTGCCACGAAGCGGGTTGGATCGCGCGCCGCATCGGCATCTCGCTCGAGGACGAAGCGCAATGCTTGAAGCGGCTGGCTGACAGCGGGCAAGTCGTGTGGCGCTCCGAGCATTGGCAAATCGAAAACGTGATGGCGCTCGACACGCGCCGCGACCCCGACGCCGCGCGTCGCCTGCGCGCTTGGTGGCTACGGCGCGGCGCCTCACGCATCGAAGCCGGCGATCGTGGCCTGATGTACAATTTGCTCGGAGTGTCGTCGCTCGACCTGCAGAGGCTGCGTGAGCTCCAAAAAGCCTACCTGACCGAAGTTCGCGCCATCGTGGCCCGCTCGGAGCCAGTCGAACACGTAGTGCTCGCGGCGGATTTGCTGCTGGACCTTCGAGGGGCTTGAACCCTGAGATTTCACAGGGAGTGGGCGAGAGATATTTTTTAAGGGTGACTGCCCACCTCGACACCTCAGGCTAGCGTCGAAGTCTCGACCGTTTGCTCCAAGGGCAAACTTGCAGCGCGTGGATGAGCTGCCCGACGCGTTCGTCGCCACTCGGCCTCGCGGTGGCGCCAGCGGCCTGCCTGTTGCGTCGAGGCGGCCAGTGGACCAATCCCCATCCCTCTTCTCGAAAATGTCCCCGCCGCCCGTCTCCCCTGTTTCCTCGCCCTAGTCATCCGGCACGACCCCTCCCAACGCCAGAAGTGACTTCGAGTCCGAAGTGACTTTTTGCGAACTGAGAAGGGCTTTCCCGATCGACCTCTCTGGCGTGCCTGCTCTGGTGACCCGTATCCAGGCCGCAGCGGTCGCGGAGCGACGCCAATTCAGCGTAAATACCGCGGGCTGCACGAGAAGGGACCCATCATCAGCCGCCTTCCCGCCTTCCCGCCTTCCCGCCGATTCCTGCTCGAGCGCGCCGGATTTGCCGAGGGCCGCGACGTGAGCTTCTGCGATTTCGAGCCGCGATTTGGCGCCGCAGCTGCGGCGCCGTAACCGGGCCTACTCCAAACCAAAACGCGCTTTGCGTTCGGCAATGAACTGAATGTACGCGGCTGACTCGAGGCGCTCTTCGATCTCGCCCGCTTCGACCGCGAGCTCGAGCGCGCGCTTGATGTCGCCGAGCTTCTTCGACGGCGGGATGCCGAAGCTGCTCATCAAGTCGGTACCTAGACCGGTGGGGAGCGGTGGCTGCTTGGCGTCGATGGCTACCAGGTCCGCGATGCGCTCGGCCAAGCCGTCGATCATGTTGATGCCGCGGCGCTTTTTCTCGGGGCGCTTGGTGGTGATGTCGGCGCGCGACAGGCACAGCAAGTTGTCGAGCGAAGGGCCAATTTCTCGGGCAAAACGCCGCACGGCGCTGTCCGTCCATTTGCCGTCGTACTGCGAGGCGCGCAGATGGTGCAGGACCAAAAAGCGCACTTCGTCGCGCAGAGTTTGCTCGTGACCGAACAGCTTGCCGCGGCGCTCCATCTTGTCGAACATGCGCGCGCCGACCTCGGCGTGGCCGAAAAAATGCACTTCTCCGTCGGGCGAGATGGAGCGGGTTTTGACCTTACCGATGTCGTGGAAGAGGGCGCCGTAGCGCACCTCGATGCGCTGCACGCTTTGCGTCACCACTTGCTTCGTGTGCTTCCACACGTCCTTGTGGCGCCACTCGCCGTCGCCGAAGCCAACCAGCGCCTTCACCTCGGGCAAAATGGCGTCGAGCACACCGGTGGCGAGCAGTGAGTCGAGGCCCTCGTCGGCGAACTGACCCATCATCACGCGGTCGAGCAGGCCGCGCACGTCGGTAGGCGGCAGTCCCGTCAGGTCGACGGCTTCGATAAGCACGACCGGGCGATCGGCGACGCCCGTCTCGGCACACGCAACAGCGCGCTCGAGCGCATGCATGGCGCGCTCGCGATCAGGCGCGCTCTGGGGGGCTTGGGAGGGGCTGGTCATTGGCGGGGCGGGCTCGGGCGCGAGCCCACACGGGCCGGCCTTTGTACGCGCAAGTCGCAAAGACGCAAGAAAATCGGTAACCGCCGCGAAGGTGGCGATTTTGACGCAGAAAACGGGCCCTGCCAAGGCTTCGGAAGTAGGCTAGCGAAGTGTTACGGGCCCGCACGACCCAGCGGCGCGACCTGGTGCGCAGCCTTTCGCGGCTAGCCTGCTTCGCGCTGGCGTTTTTGGGCGCGGTACCGCTCGGGCTGGCCGCGTTTCTGACCTCGGCTCCAGCCGAGCGCTGGGCGGCGACGCAAACGAGCTTGGCGCTGTCACGCGAGCTGGGGTTGCAGGCGTCGCTGGACGTCAAGGTGCGGCTGTTGCCGCTGCGGCTCGCGATCGAAAACTTGAAGGTGCCAGCGTCTGATGGCGGCGCGCCGTTCTTGATGGCCAAGAGCGCGTCGGTGACGCCGCGCTTCTTCTCGCTGTTGGCCGGCAAGCTCGATTTGGGCGACATCGAGATCGATCAGCCTGACGCGCGCATCGTGCTGCGCCAAGGCAAGCTTTCGAACCTGAAGTATCGGCTACCCGAGACGACGTCTACGACCGAGCGCCCCAAAGACGCGCCGTTCGGTTCGCTGTCGATCAGCGAGGGCCGCTTTCGCATCGACGTTGACGGCGTGGTCGTCGACACCGAAGCCATCGACCTGGACGTATTCGCTGAGCCGGGTGGAGCGTTCGAAATTGCGCTGCGTGCTGGCGCGACGAAAATAGATCGCCAGCATGCGCCCTTGTTGCAGGTTCCGGATCCGAGCCTGGCGCCGATCGTCGAAGAGGACGCACTGTGCCGTTTGGATTTGCGGCTGCACTACGAGCCGGGCAACGTGCTGTTGCGGCGCCTGTCGCTGCTGGGTAATGCCGACTTGGATCCGCTGCCCGGCACGCGACCGAGCTGCGACTTGGACGGCGAGGACAAGCCGGGCGCCGTTTTGGCGCGGCTTTCGCAGGTGCGGGTGGTGACCGCCGAAGGCAAGTCGCCGCTGGTGGACGGACACGTGGTGATGCGGGCGCCAGTGCC
>JAYUYU010000545.1:0-5032 GCA_043752365.1 Myxococcales bacterium
CACGCAGAGATGGTCGTGCGCTTCGCAGGAGGCCCCAACGCCGGACACACCCTCGTGGTC
The DNA here is from genome assembly GCA_043752365.1 of Myxococcales bacterium. GTDB lineage: Bacteria > Myxococcota_A > Polyangia > Polyangiales > Polyangiaceae > PMG-095. The sequence continues at coordinate 61 of JAYUYU010000545.1, forward strand.
GGCACCGACAAGGTCATCGTTCGGCTCATCCCGAGCGGCATCCTTCGCCCCAACACCCGGTGCGTGCTCGCACAAGGCATGGTCATCGATCCCTCGAGCCTTCTCGGCGAGATCGACGAGCTCACGAAGCGCGGCCACGTGCGGCCGGGGCAGCTCGCGCTCTCCGATCGCGCGCACGCGATCCTGCCCTACCACGTGGCGATCGATACGCTCCGCGAGCAGGGCGAGAACGCCATCGGCACGACCAAGCGCGGCGTCGGTCCTTGCTACGAGGACAAGGCGGCGCGGCGCGGGATCACGATGGGTGCCTTCCGCGATCTCGCCAAGATGGAGGGCCTCGTGAAGCGCGCGCTCGAAGCGTGGACGCCGATCGCGGCGGCGATGAAGGGCGAGCTCCCGACCGCCGAAGCCGTGATGCAGAAGGTGAAGGAGATGCAGCCGCGCATCGTGCCGCTGCTCGTCGAGTCGTCGCTGCTCGTCGAGCGCGCCGTCCGTGAAGGCAAGAGCGTCCTCTTCGAGGGCGCGCAGGGCACGCTGCTCGACGTCGATCACGGCACGTACCCGTTCGTCACGTCCAGTTCGGCAGTGGCCGGCGGCGCGTCCATCGGCGTCGGGATTGGCCCGAATCGAATCTCGACGGTGCTCGGCATCACCAAGGCGTACGCCACGCGCGTCGGCTCGGGTCCATTCCCGACGGAGCTGAACGACGGCGACGGGCAGCATTTGCGCGAGGTCGGCGCAGAGTTCGGCTCGGTCACCGGTCGCCCGCGCCGCACCGGCTGGCTCGACCTGCCCGCCCTGCGCTACGCAGCGCGCGTCAACGGTATCGACGGCCTGGCGCTGACCAAGCTCGACGTGCTGACGGGCCTGTCGCGCATTCAAGTCTGCGTGGCTTACGACACGCCGGAGGGGCGCACCGACGACTTCCCAATCGACTATATCGACGTACCCGGCGTGGTTAAGCCCGTTTACGAGGAAATGACGGGCTGGAGCGAAAAGCTCGACGGCGTGCGTGTGCTCGACGAGCTGCCCAAAGCCGCACGCGCCTACGTGCGCTTCTTGGAAGAGGGCGCCAAGGTGCCGCTGTACCTGCTCAGCGTCGGTCCGCGCCGCAGCGAGACCATCGTGCTCCACAACCCCTTCGTCGGGCGAGCAGCGGCGCCGTGATTTCGGCTTGGGCGCTCCCGCTGCTGATCGTGATGCAGTCGCGATCAGCGGGAGTGTCCCCAAGGCCCGTGGCCTGGGCCGCGCAGAGCCCGCGCCCCCAAGCGTGTCAGGGGGCGCCCAGCCTTTGGGACGTAAAGGGCCAGGCCGTGCTGGGCCGACGCTGCCGCGAGCTGTCGCGAGCCCAGGCGCTTTTGTTGCGTGCGCCGGACAAGGCGCGTGAGCGCGCAGCGGCACTGTTGGCGCAAGCGCCCGATTTCGTCGAAGCGCGCGTGCTGCACGGGCGCGCCAGCCTGCGTTTGGGGGACGCCGCCACCGCGCTAGCCGAGCTCTTGCCGCTCTTGGCCAACGATGCCGCGAGTGTGGCCGACCCGGCCGCCTTGTTGGACGGCGGCCGCGCAGCTCTTGCGCAGAAGGACCTGCCAAACGCGGCGCGCTTTTACCGCGCGCTCGGCAGCCGGGCGGCGCTCTTGCCCGATCGCAGCCAGCAGGTGGTCGCCTACATGGAAGTGGCAGCCACGCTGCTGGCCAGCGGAAAAGCGCCGGTCGACGAGGTGTTGGCGTACCTGCGCGAAGCTCGTCGGCGCTCGTCGGGCAGCGGCTTCACCGGGCTGTGCGCGGGGCTCACGGCCGTTGCCTGGCTGGCTGAAGGGCGCGAAGCGGAGGGGCAGGGGGCGCTCGCCGACATCGGCGATCCCGACGGGCTTTCCAACTTCGAAGGCTCCAAGCATGTTTGGCTCCCCGAAGGCCTGTTGCACGCGGTGATGGGCGTGGCGTTCGAGCGTGAGCAACCCGAGCTGGCCGCGACGCACTTCCGTGCCGTCGCGCAGAGTTCGCTCGCTGCAACCACCATCGGTAAGCTCGCCACGCGTGCTACTTCGGGGAGGGCGGGGAAGCGCGGGGCCAAGTGAGGCCGAGCGGGTTCGGCGCGCTTGTGTTGGCGCTGCTGCTGGCGCCGGCGGCCAACGCAGAGCCGTCGCTGTGGGAAAAAGCCAAGACGCCGGGCTCGAAGGCTCGCGCCAAAGCTCGACTGCGCGCCGAGCAGTTGTTCGACGAAGCGTCTGATCCGCGCGCGGGCCTCGAAACTCTGCGCAATTTATCGCTCGGCAGCGCCGCCTTGATGGAGCTCGGAGGCGACGCCCGGCGTGACCCGTGGCAACAAGTTTTGCTGGGGCGGGTGCTGTTGGACACGCAGCAAGGTCGCGAGCGCGAGGCGCTGCAGCTGATTGAAGGCGGGCTTTTGGCCCTGCCCGACACCGACTTCAAGCGGAGTAGCTTGTTCGACGTCGGGTTGGCCGCCTTGTTTAGCGGCGAAATGGCGCATGCTTCCAAGGCTTTCACGGCGGCGCTCGGGTTGGCGTGGCGGCCTGACGACCGCGCGACCCTGCATCGCAACCGCGGCAAGGCACGCATGCTGTCGGGGCAGCCGCTCGGCGCCGTCGCCGATTTTCGAGCCGCGGTGCAGCTGGCGCGGGGCGTGGAAGTAATGGCGCTGTCGCGCTTTGGGCTGGGCGTCGCGCTAGAGCGCAGTGGCGACTACCCTCAAGGCATGCAGGAAGTCGCCCGCGGCGTGGCGTTGCGCCTGCCCGTGCCGCCGTACTCCAGCGAAAGTGTGCTCGACATGCCAGGGCTGCGCTGGATTCCCGAGTATGACCAGCACTACTTTCGGGCGCTGGGCGCGATGTCGGAGGTCGAACAGGCTGAGACAACCGAGCTTTTGCAAGAGCACTACGAGGCCGCGCTCGAGAGCTGGGAGCAGTACGTGCCGGCGGCCGAGGCCAACAAAGATCGCTTCTTGGCCAACGCGCTGCGCCATCGGCAGCGTTGCCTCGACGCGTTGGCACGGCTGCGCGCTCAGCCTGCTCGTTCAGGCCGCGTAAGGTAGAACCGGGCCCGAGCCGAGCACGCGCCGCGCGCCTTCCGCGTCTTCGACCGCCTCGAACACCGGGCGTAAGTGTGGACTACGCTCGAGCTCACCGAAGGCGCCGCTGGCAGCGAGGGCGCGCGCCTGCGGGCCGTCCAACACCATGAACACGTTGCTTAAACCATCGCCGGCGGGGGCGTCGATGACGTCGACGATTTTCGAGCGATCGACGTGCAGCTCTTCGCCGCGGCGCTGGATGAGCACACGCTTGTCGGTGATGAGGTAGCGCGTGTCGCCCACGAGCTTGCCGGGCCGAATTACGGTGTCGTAAGCGATGTAGGCGCCCACCACGAGCACCAACGCGACGGCCATGAAAATGCCGGCGGCGAGCGCCATGAAGCTGGGCGACAGGTACGACAAACCGCCGCGCGCAACCTTGGCCAAGGTCGTCACGGCGCGCATGACCATTACCATACCCGCTAAGACCGTGAAGCCCGAGATGGCCATGAGCAACCACTGCCGCTGACCGTGAGGCAAGTACGCGCGCAACTGCGGACGCGGCTGCGCCGACCAGATCACTCGTTCGCCGCGATCGAGGCGTTGGCCGATCGGCAGTTCGGCGGAGCCGAGCGGGGCCACGTCTTCGGCCCCGCGCACGATGGCCCAAACGCGGTCAGGCGCCACCACGCCTGGCAGGCGCAGCAGCAGCCGGCGTCGCAAAGCGCCCGTCGGCACGGCGCGCACCAGCTCCAAGTCGCCGGTGTCGGGTTGGTCGGCATCCCAAAAAATGCGCGCGAAGCTAACCGCGCTGCGCTGAATGCTGCGACGGAACGGCCCAAAATGTACCACCACGTGGTGCTCGGTCACGACGTAGCGGGCACGCTCCATCAACATGCGCGGCACCGTGCGAAAGCCGAGACCCAACAGCGTTGCCCAAAATGCGAACAACAGCGTGCCAGTAGGCGTGATTCGAAGCACGAGTGAAGTCACCACCGCGAACAGCAGCGAGATGGTGGCGGTGAAAAAACACAGCCCAGCGAGCGCTCGGTGCAAGGCGCTGGGACGAGCGGACTTCGGACGGCCTGTCCAAACAATCCGCTCTCCGTACAGCGAGTCTCGCGCCACCGTTGCTCCTTAACTAGGATACGACCGCACTCGTGACAAACTTGCGCTGTCGTAGTTCCAACGTCAACGCTCGGTTTCGCGAATAGCTGGCAGCGTCCGCGCAATTGCTCCGCAGCGGCCTGTAGATGGGCAAGCAGTGACGTGGCTGGCAGGTTTCGAGCCAGCCGCTTGCAGTGCAGCTGGAGTGAACTTAACCGCCCGGCGAAACGAACACGATTTCAAGCCGCTCGTTTCGGGCAGCCGCTCCCACTCGATCGGGCGGGACGACGGGCGTGGTGTTGCCCGCGCTTTTCGCCTCGATGCGGCTCGCACCGGCCGCTTTCAGGGCGTCGACCGCAAGGGTCGCCAGGCCGTCGTCCTTGGTGCCGCCGCGGGCGTCGTGGCTCACCACCAGGACTGGAAATTCGGGGTGAGCTTTGGCGACGCGCCCGAGGTCGGCGAGCTTGGCGCTAGCGCGGCTGGCGAGCTTTCCGGCTTCACGAGGGGCGTGCAGAGTGACGACGACGCCCCGGTCGTCGCGAAACGGAAGAAAATCCGCGCGGCTTAGCTCAGCCAAGAGTGCGTCCGATTCGCCTTGCGAGGGGTTCGCTTGCGCGCGCGGGCGGCGCGCCAGGGTGAGCTCACGTAGGCAATCCGAACGCAGCGCCGTGGCTTCGTCGATGGGCGCGGGCGCGGCGGTGTCGAGCTTTTTGCGCAGCTCGTCGGCTTTGCTGGTGAGCCCGACGAGCGCGCTGCGACCTGGCTCCACCAATCTGGCGGCGACGCACAGCAGTGAGCCTTGAGTGACGATGGCGCGGGCGGCTTCGCGGCGCGCCTTCT
>JAYUYU010000546.1:0-5022 GCA_043752365.1 Myxococcales bacterium
GCCCGAGGATCGCAAACGCATCTTCGAGCGCTTCGTGCGCGGCAAGTCTGCCAGGGGCAAGCAAGTGCGTGGCTCCGGCATCGGCCTGTCGCTGGTGAAGCACATCGCTGAGGCCCACGGCGGCAGCGTCCGCGTCGAAGACGCACTGCCGCATGGGTCGATATTCACGCTCCGTCTCACGCGTCGCCCGGCTTGAGGGTCAGGGGTCAGGGATCCAGGGGTCAGGGGTCAGGGGTCAGGGGTCAGCCGGCGGAGGGGTTAGGGGAGAGTGGGGCACCCCTCGAGTCCAGGCTCGTGGTGATGTGAGCTGCCGGAGAGCGGAGCGCGTGACCACACCTTCACGGCTCCGCTCTTTGCCCTTGACGAAAGCTGCCGCGGCAGTAGATAACACTATCGTTATATAGCAAAGTAGTTATCAATGAACCCAAGCGAAGCGCTCGACGCCACGTTTACGGCCCTGGCCGATCCGACTCGGAGGGCAATTTTGGCCCGTTTAGCCGATGGCGAGGCCAGCGTGACTGAGCTGGGCAAGCCCTTTGCGCTCAGCCAGCCAGCAGTGTCCCGGCACTTGCGCGTGCTGGAGCGGGCGGGGCTGGTGACGCAGGTACGGCGGGCGCAGTTGCGGCCGCGGCGGCTGCAAGTGGCGCCGCTGAAGGACGCGGTCGCCTGGCTAGAGCGCTACCGCGCCTTTTGGGAAAACAGCTTTCAGCGGCTCGATGGCCTTTTGCAAGAGCTGCAGGAGAAGGAACAGCATGCTGGAAAAGAATAGGTTCGAAGGCGACACCGTGCTCGTAGCCAACCCAGGTGAGCCCCTGTTCACCGTCACGCTCGATCCGTTTCCTGATCATCCGTCCGTGGTGACGGTGCACCTGACCGAGCGGGACGGCAAGACGTACGTGCGCGTCGAGCAGCTCCACCAAAGCGTCGAGTCGCGCGATGCCCACATCGCGTCGGGCATGGAGCTCGGCATGCGCGAGACGCTCGACCGCTTGGCAGCGTTCCTCTCGGCCTCGGCGAGCTGAGCCAGAACATGGCGGCTATCGATTTCTGTGAGCTGAGCGTCGAGCAGGAAGAATACCTGGTCGAGCTCTTGTGCACGCGCGGAGCCTGCACGGTAGACTGGTTCGCGCGCGAGCTAGACGAGCTGTGCCGTGCTTGGAGCTACTCTTCGACTTCCCCGTCGTCGGTCGCCGACTGCGCCTCGAGCAGCTCTTTGTCGCTCAAATAGACCGCGGAACCGCCCGGTTTTTCGGTGGGCCCGGCGCCGGGTGCAGCCGCGGCGGCGCCGGTCGCGGGCGCCGTTCCGGCGACGGTCGGCTCTTCGTCGCCCTCGGCGTCGTCGGCCGGCACTGCCACCACCGCAGCGGCCGAGCCAGTTGCTGCCACGGGCGGTGGTTCGACTTTAGCCACGACCAGCGGCGCGAAGCGCTCCGGCATCGGGATGCCATCCAGCATGGGGTCGTACTTTGCCATCAGCGGGCGAAAGACTTCGCGCTCTTGTGGCGTCAACGTGCGCATGCCGTCCAGGTTCAGCGTCTCCGGATCGAAGTAGGCGCCGTCGCGGCTAGCGCTGAAATGCAAATGCGGCCCGGTGGAGCGACCCGTGCTGCCGACATAGCCCAACAGCTGCATGCGCTTGACCTTGTCGCCGACCTTCAAGCCTTCGGCGAAGCGCGACATGTGTGCGTAGCCGGTCTCGATACCGCCCGGATGCATCACCTTGACGAGGTTGCCAGCCGCGCCCGCCGGTCCCAAAAAGCTCACCGTGCCGAACGAAGCCGCGCCGATGGGCGTGCCGGGGGGTGAGCCGAAGTCGGTGCCTTGATGCGGCATCACCTTGTGCAGCACGGGGTTGACGCGGTTTGGGTTCCACGGCGACGTGCGCGGTGCGCCTTTGATGGGCTTGCGCCAGCCGCCTTCGTACGGCGCCTTGCCGTCGCGGTCGTAGTAGCCGCGCACGTTCGGTGCGTCCCAGTAGTAGATACGCACGTGCGGCTTCGCCGGGTCGACGCGCACGAGCTCGAGCGCTTCGACGCCGGCGTAGCGCGAGAATTCGCCCAGCACCGTGACTTCTTGCACCACGACCTTGAGCACGTCCCCGCGGTCCAGCTCGTCGAGCGACATTTGCCCGTCGAGCGCGCGCTGCACTACCTTGGTCAACCCCGCGTCGAAGCCAGCCAGGTCGGCGGACTTGTCGAAGCTGCTGCCGTCGTAGCTGAGCGCGCCCAGCACTTGGCCGCGTTCGATTTTGAGATCCAGCTTGCTACCCGTGAGGCGAGCGTCGATCTCCTTGGCTTGGTAGACGTCTTCGGCTCCGGCCAGGTACTCGAGCGCGAACAGCTTGGCTGAGCCGCGTTCCAGCAACGCCTGGAAGCGGTCGGTCTTCTTGCACTTGTTCAGGTCGAGCACGCCGCGCATGGCCGCCAGCACGCGGTAACCTTGCGCCTGCGAAGCGCCCGCGGCTTCGAGCGCTTTCAAGAACGAGTTGGTGCCTACTTTGCCCTCGATGAAGCGATACTTGCCGTCGCTTTTCGCGTCGGAAAGCCGCCACGGGCCCGGGATTTTTTGACGCTGCCGCTTGGCTTTCGCCTTGGGCTCGGGCGCGCTCGGCACGGGCGAGTTGGACGAAGGCGCCACCACCGCGACGGCGGCCGCTGGCCCCGGCACCCGCGCCTCCAAGCTCATGAACAGCGCCGTAATGGACGCGATAGTGGCGATGCCAACCAGCGCCGAGAAGATCGCGACCAGCGTCGGCGAGAGCTCGCGCGGTGCGCTTGGCGTAAACGGCGCGCTGGGTGCTCGCCCCGAGGGTGGAGCGGGAACGAAGTCCTCGGCTTCCTCCACGCGCGGCGCGGGGCCGCGACCGATGGCCTCGAGCTCGTCGTCGAGGCTCGTCGGCTCGTCGGACTTGGCCTGCTCGGCCGCGCGCGCTTTGGCCAGCAGCCGTTGCCTCACCTCGGCTCCACGACCAAGCGCGCCCGGTTGCGCGGCGAGCTCACCCTCCGTCCCGGTCGGGGCAGGCTCGGCGGTCGGCGCAGCGCCGGGGTCCGCGGCCGCGTCTCCGTCTCCGTCGCCCGAGCTGACGGCAGCGGCCAGCGGCGGGCTGGGGTTCAGCTCGACTTCGGGTTCCGTCTCGCCGTCATCGCGCACGTCGGGGTCGACGACGAGGCCGGCGTAACGTGAACCACCGGCGCCCGGCGGTGAGGCCACGAGGGCGAAGTAGCAAGGAACCCCCAGCGCGGCAAGCGGAGCCTCCGTGGGGGGCCGGCAATGTGTCTTGTATTTTCCGCGAAATGACTGTGACTAGACGCCAACCGCTGTACTTTACGGGGACTTTCGGGGTTCCATACCGGGGGCATGGACGACCACGTCAAGCAGCTCCTGCTCTTGGGCAGGGAGCACTACCAAAAGCGCGAGCTCGACAAGGCCGAGTACTTGCTGCGGCAGGTCGTGGCCGAAACCGATCGTTTCGCGGATGTCTTCGACATGCTCGGGGTAATCGCTCACTCCAAGGGTGATTTCACCGAGGCCGAGCGCTACTTCGAGCGGGCCGTCAGCCTGAACCCGAACTACACCGAAGCGCAGCTGAACCTGATGGTCACCTACAACGACCTCGGGAAGTACGACGCCGCGCGCCAAATCTACAGCCAGATCCGCCATCGTGGCGCCGGCGGGCCGGCGAAGGCAGACCCCTTCGCCAAGGGCAAGATCGCCAACATGCACGCGGAGATCAGCCAGGCCTACCAGGACGCCGGCATGGTGCTGGAGGCCGTGTCGGAGCTCGAGCGCGCCGTTACCCTCTGCCCAGGCTTTGCCGACCTGCGGACCAAGCTTGCCACGCTGTACCGCGATACCAACCAACCCGTGCGCGCGCGTGAGCAGCTCGAAGCCGCTCGCGAGGCGAACCCGAACTACGGACAAGCGCGCCTGTTGCTCGGCGTAACGCACCTTTCGGCAGGCGAGCACGACGCTGCCATTCGTGAGTTCGACGCCGTGCTGCAGCGCGACGCCGACCACAAGAGCGCGTTGATGTATCGCAAGCTGGCCGAAGCGCAGCGAGCGCGATCGGAGCATCCCGGCGCGTGAAGTCGGTCTTGCTCGGGCTGTGGCAGCGCTTGCGCGGCACGCCCGGGTCCGCGGCAAGGGTGGCGGTCGCGGTCGCGGTCGGATTGTTCATCGGCTGCCAGCCGCTGTACGGGCTGCATCTGGTGCTAGTGCTGGCGGTGTGCTTGCCGCTGCGGCTCGACGCGATCACGGCCTATTTGGCGGCCAATATCTCCAACCCGCTGGTCGCGCCGTTCCTGATTTTTTCCGAAGTGGAGGTGGGCGCGTACCTGTTGACGGGGCGCTTCGTGGCTTTCGACATCGCCCAGGCGCGCGCGACGGGGGCACTGGGTTTTGCGCGGCAACTGCTGCTGGGCGGCCTCGCCGTGGGCGCCGTCTTGGCCGTGCTTGGCTTCGGTGTGGCGTGGTTGGTTGCGTCTCGGCGTGGCTCGGTGCGCGACCCGGGGCTGCCGGTCGACGCGCCGTTCGAGGCTGCTGTCGAGCGCACGCGCGCTCGCTACGCCGCCGCCAAGCCGCAGCACCGCTACTACGTCGCGGGCAAGTTGGCGTTGGATCCGGTGTTCACGCTGCTCGGCGATCTAACGAGCCTCGGCCGTGTGCTCGATTTGGGCTGCGGGCGCGGGCAGCTCTCGCTGCTGCTGCTCGAGCTGGGCCGGGCCACCGCGGTGATTGGCCTCGACTCGGACGCTAGCAAGGTCGAGGTAGCGCGCCTGGCGGGCCCTGATGCCGATTTTCGCGTCGCAGACGTGGCGCGCGCCGAGCTGCCGCCCGCCGACACCATCTTGCTGATCGATGTCCTTCACTACTTGCCCTTCGCCGAGCAAGACGCGCTCCTGTTGGCGGCGGCGCGCGCGCTCGAGCCCGGTGGTCGCTTGCTGGTGCGCGAGCTCGACGGCGATCGGGCGGCCGGCAGCGCCGTGACGAGGTTCTTCGAGTGGTGCGGGCGAAAAATCGGGC
>JAYUYU010000547.1:0-5017 GCA_043752365.1 Myxococcales bacterium
GGCCCCACTCGCCCACATAAAGATTTCCGTCGCCACCTAGCTCGATCCCCGTAGGAAACTCGAACCTGGCCGCGCCAGAGCACGAGCCATCGACGATCGCAGCGTTGCCCGGTTGGCCGCAATAGAGGGAAGTCGAACCGTCCGTGGCGATTCGACGGATCACGCGATTGTTCTTGTCGGCAACGAACACCACTCCGGAGCCGTCGACCACCATGCCCTGCGGCTCATTGAACTGGGCTGCATTGCCCATCCCCTCTGAATAGCCGGCGGTACCGGTGCCGGCCAAAGTACTGAGCGCTCCGTCCAGCTCGATGCGGCGAATCGCGTGATTCCAGTTGTCGGCCACCAAGATTCGCCCTTGCGGATCGCGCGCTAACTCGACTGGATGACGAAGCTGCGCGATCAGCGGCGGTCCGTCGCGAAACCCCGAGCCGGCTCGACCGGTGACGGTAGCCACGACGCCCGCGCCATCGATCAAGCGGATGGCTGCGTTGTCCGTATCCGCCACGTAGAGCCCCTCGGGCGCCGCCAGCACGTCCGAGGGGTGGTTGAACGTTGCGGTTGCCGCAGCGCCATCGTCGAAGGCCGGCACTCCGGTTCCGGCGTAAGTGTCGACCGTGGTCGGCATCGAAATCGCCGTCGTACCGCCTTGCGCGGACCCGGCCGTGCCCGCCATGCCCGCCGTGCCCGCCATGCCCGCCATGCCCGCCATGCCACCGCTGCCGCCACCGAGCTCCGTGCCCCCGGCCGCGTCGCCAGCCTGACCCCCGACCATCTCGGGCCTTCCGCCGGAGTTTCGCCCGCCCGCCGCATCCCTGCCGCCCGCTGAGGTGCCACCCGCGCCGGACAATGGCGCGGCGTCACTCGGCAACAGCTCATAGCCGATGCGCCCACAGCCCAGAAAGGCCAAAGCAACCGCGAGCCCAACACTCCGAATCCGCAGCAAGCCAATAGTGTCCGTGTGGCGTGTGGCTGGGTCAAGCCCAGCCGCGCATTGTCATGCAGCGACCGCGCCGATTTCTAACGTCGGTGTCGCACTTACTCGACCCGACCTCGAATCCGATCGCACGATCGCACGATCGCACGATCCGGCGCGCCGGCGCGCGAGCTTTTGCAGCCAGAGCGTTGAGCCATCACGGTGAGCGGCGAGCGGTAATCGGTATCGTGAAGCTCAGCTCCTGGCTTTGAGGCCCGAATTGCGTGCTGCGCGCTGCACCCAGGATGCAAGAGCCGAGCGGCGTACCGGTCAGCGCTTGCGGGCTCAGCTCAGCGCTCTTGACGCCGCCAGACTGGTCGATGCTGAAGCGTACAGCGATGCGCGGCTGTCCTTCGACGTCTTTGGTGTGCGTCAAGAAGCACTGCTGGACTCGGCCCTGCTGTTTTTGGAAGGCGCGAGACAGTCGCGCCGGCTCGTCCGTCGCCGCAGGCAGGCTCGAGGCGGGCACGGGAGTCGATTTGAGTCGCGGAGCGCTGGGCAGCGGCACCGCCCCCTCATTGCCCGCGAGCAGGGGCAACTCGGAGGGACTCGCGGGCTCCGGCAGTTTCTGGTCGGGCGCCTCGACTTGAGTCTGTTTTTCGACGACCAAAAACCGTGTGGAAGGGGCGGAGGCTGGCGAGCTAGGCGCACCGAGCGACCGCCACGCGGCGACACTGCCGACCGCCAGGAGCAGGGCCGCCGCCGCCCAAAGAAAGCGCGGGCGCCAGGCGGAGTCGGCTCCGCTTTGCCCCGGCCTGGCTGATCGGCTGAGGTTACCAGCCGGAGCCGTCGCGGTGATCGTGGGTGGGCTCGAAGATGGTGAAGCCGTCGGCGGGCCCAGCGAGGCGGGGGCGTCGGACCCGCGTTGCGCTTCACGCCAGGCCTGGTCCCGCGCGTCCAGAGACTCCAAGCCGAGCTCCCGAGGCATGTCGCCCAGGAAGTCATCAGCTACGGCTTTTTCGAAGTTGAGGCTCACTTCTTCGTCCGAGCTGGAACGGCCTGCACGCAGCGCCAGTGCGAACTCAGCAGCGGTCTGGAAGCGGGCAGAAGGTTTCTTGCTCAGCCCCTTGAGGATGGCGGCCTCGACTTCGGGCGGGATATCTTCGCGAAGCGCAGACAGCGGAGCTGCTTCGAGTGTCAGCACGCGATGCAACGTTTCGTTGGGGTGCCCGCCTTTGAAGGGATTGGACCCCGACAGCAGCTGGTACAACACGACCGCCAACGAATACAAGTCGCTCTGCGGTGTGGCAGGAAGCCCTTGAATGGTCTCGGGCGCCGAAAAGGGAATCGTCCCCTTGAACACGCCCTCTTGTGTCTTGTAGTCGCTGTCTTCGTCCGACATGCGCGCGATGCCGAAGTCGTACAGCTTCACGTTGCCTTGCACGTCGATGAGAATGTTGGCGGGCGAAACATCGCGATGGACGATGCCCAAGCTGGTGCCGTCGACGCGGCTGTGCTGGTGCGCGTAGTGAAGCGCTTCGAGCACTCGCATGCCGATCAGAATGACGTGATCGACTGCGAATTGACGCTTGCTGCGGCCCAGGTAGCGACCCCACTGACCCAGGTGGTAGCCGTGCACGTACTCCAGAACCATTAGATGCGAGCCACGCACTTGACCAAAATCCAAGACGCCCACGATGCCGGGGTGTTGGAGATTGGCGAGGATGTGCGCCTCACGTACGAACATCCCCTCCATCTTGGAATCATCGCCGAGCTGCGGAATGACGGTTTTGATGACCACCGGGCGAGCGAAGCCAGCGGCGCCCTCGACCCTCCCCAGGTACACCATGCCCATGCCACCCCGGGCGAGCGGTCGCACGACGCGGTACCTGCCGAGCACCACCTGTCCCAGCAATGTGTGCTGTGCCGCCTCGGCGCCTTCGACGTCCATCAAGGAGCTCCGGCGACGCGGCGCAGGTAAAACTGGGTGCCGCGTTGCGGGTGAACGAACCTGATGAGTAACGCACGTTGACCACCCGCGGCGCTGGCTTGTCCGCTGAAGCGTTGCTGCTCATCCATCGCTAGCTGCGAACCGCCGGAGAAAACGGACCAGCCCGGTAGTGCGGTTCCGGCGACCAGAACGCTGGCGCCAGCCGCGAAGCTGCGGTCGGCGGGGCTCACGATACTTGCCGTGGGCGTTGCGTTGTCGAAGCGGATGGTCACCTTGGTCGTCCTCGATGTTCGACCGCTGCCTTCGAAAGACAGTGAGTGAGTCCCTTCGGGTATGCCACCGGGCGGAAACGCGTAGCTCGGTTTGGCGCTCGCGATCGACTGCGACTTGCCGCCCGCGAGGCTCACGAGCAAGCGGAAAGGTCCTGTTTCCGGCGCTTTCGGCCAGCGCACACTGATCCTGGGCAGCTGATTCTGGTACAGGATGGTGTAGTCACGCCCGTCCGTATCCACCGAGTTGGCGGGCGCGGAGCTTGGCAGCCGCCGGGTTCCGGCATCAGCCAAAATCGTGATGGTTCCTTGGGCGGCGGAAGCGCCAGCCTCGTCGCCGAAGCATTTGACGGTGTAGCGATGTGAGCCGGCAGACAGCGGCACATTGACCGTGCCCTCACCCATCGTTCCGGAGCTCGGCTTGCCCCCGACTAGTTGCACGACGCCACCGCGGCTACATTCGGCAGGAACGGAAAAAGCGATGACCGTGGGCGGCGCCGGGTCGTGGACGACGAAGGAGTCTCCCGGACTGACGGAAAAATCGCTGTAGCTGAGGCCCCGCGAAAGCGAGCGTCGAATGCGGCCACTCTTGTCCAGCACGACTTCTTCCCCTCGCGCTAGAGTTTCAGTGTGCTGGTTGCCGTTCACGGTAACGCTGCCCCGAGAAACCGACACGGTTGTTCCCGAGGCGTTCGTGCGAATGCCCACCTCTGCGCCCGGCTCGGCGGACACCGTTCCTCCGGGTACCGCGACTCGTTGAGTCCTCTCGGTCGGAGAAAGCACGATGCTTCCGCCTTGCATTTGCACGACCAGCTCGTTAGTACCGCCAATCAGGTACTGCCCCGGGCCATTGAGAGTCGTCTGCTCGCCGCCTTGCCTCAGCAGCGCGCTGCCAGTCCCGGACAATTGCAGGGTGCTGCCCGCTTCGATGGGGACTTGCCCCGGCGACACGGCTCGGAACGCTTTTAAGGTGGGCTGACGGAGTGATGCACCTTCGCCGCGAATGGTCGCGCTGATGCCCGTCGCTGGGGGCGCCGCGCTAGCGCTCGGGGCAGGTGCGATTTCTGATGGTGCTGGGCGCTCGATGACGGCAAGGTCGATGCTGACTTCTATGCTCGAACCCGGCCGCAGCTCTTCCTTGCGGCCTTTCAGCTCTAGCGAGGCGCCACCGATTGTGACTTCGAAGCGCGCGCCAGCCTCCGAGCGTGTCAGGACGAGTGTGCTTTTCGGTTGAATGATCGCGATGCCGAAAGCCGTATCGAATAAGGACGGTTGGTCGCCGGTCGTGATCTCGGCTCGGCCCAGCTCGACGTCGAGCTTTTGACCACCCTTGCCTGTCGCTCGCTCGAGAAAGCGTACCAAGGTGCTGGGCTCTAACGCGAGCTTAGCGCCGTCGGCAAGGAGCAACGTTGCCGACGCGTTCTTCCTAGTCTTCACTCCGTCGCCGATCAAAAATTTAGCACCGATCGAGGTTGCCGCGAACGCGCCGACTTTTGGCGCGTGGTCGCGTTCGACCTCGCCGACCTTGCTTGTAAGCTCCGCGACCGATACCTCGCGCTGACACGCGGGCAGTAGCAGGCAAAGTAGCAGGCAAAGTGAAACTACCAGCTTCGGGAGCATGTTCATTTCCCCCTGACTAGGTCGGCGTTGATCATAACGACGCCCTGCTTGCCCACGTTTATCGTGCGGCGCTGGCTCGCGAACCCCGCAGTCTCGATCACGACCTCGTACTTGCCGGGCTCGACGTCGATTTGAAAGGCACCGGTAGCATCCGAGGTGGTTTCGAGACCCGCCGGCTCTATCCTGATCTTGGCGACCAAGGGTTTGCCTTGAAAGGACCGCACGAGGCCCCGTACCTGTGCAGTCGGCGGCAGCGCGGGC
>JAYUYU010000548.1:0-4996 GCA_043752365.1 Myxococcales bacterium
GGTAGACTTCGAAGTGGACTCGGTTTCGAGTTTTCTGAAAGCCTGGCTCGCAGCGACGCTGCTCATCGTCGCCTACGCTTGGGTCGATCTGCGGTTCAATCCGCACCTGGCGTTCGAAACCAGCTTCACGCTCACGCCGGACGTGACCCGCCTGGCCGATCTGTGGGACTGGGGCGGACGGCTGCTTCACCACGGCGCAGTCGGCCTGCTGCTGCTGAACGCGATCGCGCTGGGCGGCATCGCGGCCATCGTGGTGCGCGCTGCGCTGGCGCTGGTGCGCCGCCTGTACACGCCCAGCGATACCCCACGGGTCAGCATCGTGCCGGGGTCGGTACCAACCAGCGTGCCGCCGCCCGCGCCCTGAGGCTCAGCCTTTTAGCCAGCGCTCAATGCGCTCACACGCCTCGGCGATGCGAGGCGGGTCTTCGATGAGCGCGAAGCGCATGTGGCCTTCGCCGCCAGGCCCGAAGCCCACGCCAGGCGCCGCCGCTACGTGCGCGCGCTCTATCAGGTCGGTGACGGCCGCCAGCGAGCCCTTTTCACGCATGTTGGGCGGCAGCTCACACCACACGAACATGGTGCCGCTAGGCTCGGCCACCGTGGACCAACCCGCGCGGTGCAGACCCTCGACCAGGGCCGTGGCGCGGGACCGATACAAGTCCCGCAGCTCGGAAGCGATTTGGTCGCCGTTGGTCAGCGCCCAAGCCGACGCGATTTGAATCGGGGCAAACGTCCCATAGTCGAGGTACGTCTTCATATGGGCGAGCGCCGAAATCATGCGCTTGTTGCCCGCCATGTAGGCGACGCGCCAGCCCGGCATACTGTAGCTCTTGGACATCGAGAACACCTCGACGGAAAAGCGCTTCACCTCTTCGCGATCCACGCCACAGTCGAAAATGCTGGGTGAGAAGCGCGAGCGGAAGTCCAAGTCCGCGTAGGCCATGTCGTGCAAGAAAAGCGCGCCCGAGCGCTGCACGACGCGCACCAGCTCCGTCATTTCTTCACGGCTGATCACGCGGCCCGTTGGATTTTGCGGGTAGTTCGCGATCACCAGCTTGGGCTTTTTGCCGCGAGCTTCGACGCGCTGGATGGCGTCGGCCACCGCTTCGCCGGGCGCCAGCCCTTCGCGCGCGGAGTAGAACTCGACCTCGGCCCCGGCAATGCGCGGCGCGCCAGCGTGAATGGGGTAGCAAGGATCGGGGACGATGGCCACGTCGCCTGGACCGAGGATGGCGAAGCAAAGGTGGCTCATGCCCTCCTTCGCGCCGATGGTGACGACGATCTCGCTCTCGGGATCGAACTTGGCGCTGTAGCGGCGCGCGTACCAAGCGGCGAAGGCTTGGCGCAATTCGGGCAGGCCACGACCCGGGTGGTAGCGGTGGTTCTTGCCGACGTCGGCCGCGGCGTGAAACACCTCGAGGATGGCTTGCGGCGTGGCCTGGTCCGGATTGCCGAGCCCGAGGTCGATCAGGTCCGCACCGGTAGCGAGAACCTTGGCCTTGGCGGCGTCGGTGGTGACGAACGCATAGGGGGGGAGCGCGTCGGCGCGCGGAAATGGCCACTTAGGTTCGGGAAAAGTCATCCTGAGCGGGGCCCTCCTTATCACGAGTTCCAGGTCTGGGCAGGCTGAAAATACCGAGGCGTGCTAGCTCTGGCGGCGCTTTATGCTGCGTTATGAGATTCGCGGGGCCGTCCCCAGTGACCAGGCCGAGCTTCTGAGCCTCGCCCGCCACCTGAACTCGGTCAACCTGCCCGACGAGCCCGGCCACGTTGCGCGCTTGTTGGAGTCCTCCGAAAAGAGCTTTCTCGGGCAGATCGAGAATCCGCGGCGGCGCAAATACGTATTTCTGATCCGCGATTTGCGGAGCGGGGAGGCCGTGGGTACCTCGACCATCGTCGCGCAGCTGGGGCGACGCGACGCGCCGTACATCTACCTGGACGTCAGCACTGAGGAAAAGTACTCGAGTTCCACCGATCGGCATTTTCAGCATCAGGTGCTGCGCATTGGCTTTTCGTACGATGGGCCAACGGAGCTGGGGGGCCTAGTCGTGCACCCCGCGCACCGACGCGCCGACGAGAAGCTTGGTCTACTCATTTCCTATGTGCGCTTTCTGTTCATTGCTTCGCACCGCGAGCTGTTCAAAAACGAGCTATTGGCGGAGCTGATGCCGCCGCTAGAGCCGGACGGTACGAGCCATTTGTGGGAGGCGCTCGGTAGGCGTTTCACGGGCATGAGCTACGCCGAAGCTGATTTACGCTCGAGCGAAGACAAGACGTTCATTCGCGATTTGTTTCCGCGGGGCGAGGTCTACGCAAGCTTGTTGGCGCAGGACGCCCAAGACGTGATCGGCAAAGTTGGCACGCAAACGCGCGGCGTCGAGCGCATGCTGCGCCGCGTGGGGTTTCGCTACGCTGAACGCATCGACCCGTTCGACGGTGGACCTCACTTCGTAGCCAACGCCGACGAGGTGTCGCTAATTCAGAATACGCATTCGAGCAGTTTTGGCGGCGTGCTGGCCGAGCAGGAGCGACCGAGCGGGCCACGTATGCTGGTCGCGCGGGACTTGAAGGAGTCGCCGTACTTCAAGAGCGTGGCCTGCCGCGTGAGCGAGTCCGACGGCCGCGTGCGCTTGCCTGCCGACTTTGCGGCTGCGCTGGCTCCAGCCGACGGCGAAACTTTACGGCTGCTGCCGCTGCCGTGAGGCGTTTACAGCTGGCCGCCGATGCCGACCCACGCTTGCCGTGGCGTCACCGAGACGAGCGGCAAGAAGCCGACGCGGCGCCCCGACGAACGCTTGGCGTCGTCGTAGGCGAATACGGCCGCGTCAATGGCCATGGCACCGCCCATACCGAGCAAAGCGCCGATGCCAGCGCCGCCGGCCTCGCACAAGTTTGCGTTGCAGCCGCTGGCCAGGCTGGCGCCCAGAAACGCCCCCGCCAACGGCATGCCTAAGCGCAGCCCAAAGCTGGCGAAACCACGGCCGGGATTTCTGTGCACGAAATGCACGATGCCGGGCCCGAATTCGTAGCCAAGCAGCCCCATCCAAGTCGCTGAATCCCTTGCGACGCTGCCGCCGCCTGCGTAACGGTCGAGCGACGCGCCCAGGACCAGCGACGTCAAGCTGGCTCCGTCGACGATCAACGTCTGCCAGCCGTACCATTGGGGGCGAGACGAGAGCTCGTCGGCTTCGTCCGTGTCCGCCTCTTGGTCGGTGCGAGCTTCGGCGTCGCGACGAGCGGCCGGCTCGGTGATGACCTCGGTTTTGGCCGGCGCGGGAGCGCTGGCGCCGGGAGCGGCAGGCGGCGCCGAGACGCCCGGCGGTGCAGCGGGAGCAGGCGGCAGTGGCGAGGAAGGAGCTGGCGTGACAGGTGCCGGCTCGGGCGCGGCAGGTGCCGGCTCGGGCGCAACAGGTGCCGGCTCGGGCTCCTGCCGCGTAATCGGAAGCTGAGCGGAGGCCCGGCCCACGTAGCCGAAGAGCGACGCGGTCGAGGCGAGCAGCGCGAGACATACGAGCCGTTGCGACAACGAGACGATGACGCGGCTCGGGCCGCGGGAAGTCAAGCTCAGCGCCTGATTCACGGCAATTTATGGCAGCGCGACCGTCGTGAGCGTCAAATCGGCGCCGATCAGATTGAGCGTGAGCTTCTTGGCCCCCCAGGGCCTCGGGGCACGCGGCCCCGCAGGCCAATTTCCCCGCCGTACAACAATCGCCCCACTCGCCTTAAAGGCCGGCGGCCCCGAGCCGTACCAAAGCCCGAGGGCCTCCGCCTCGGAACCTGCATGCTCAAACGCCCCCTTCGAGTTCTTCGGTCGAGCGCCACCTCGCGGCGCTTGCCACACCTGCTCGCAGGCTTGGCGCTAGCGAGCTGCAGCGCGCCGTTCACGTCGGCCAGCACCTGCGGCAACGAAGGTAGGGATTGCGCGATCAGCTCGGGCTCGGTGAACCAGGCGGGCGAAGCTGCGGCGGGCGAGGCGCCCGACACCACGAGCCACGGCGGGGCGGTTGGCGACGGCGGAGACAGCGGCGGTGTTGACTCGAACTCCGGCGCCGCAGGTCTTGCGGGCGCGGAGTCGTCGAGCGCTGGTCAGCCAGCGACCCAAGCGTTGCCCACGTCGTGCGCGCAAGCACGGAAGGTTGACCCCTCGCTCGGCGATGGTGAAGTCAAAATTGATCCGGACGGTTCCGGCCCCGTGCAAGCCTTCGACGCCCAGTGCGACATGACGTCGGACGGCGGCGGCTGGACCAAGATCGGCGTCGGCGAGTACTGGCAAAAAAACGACCTTCACCTGACGGCCGATGCGGTGTTGCCCTGGGCCGAGGTCAGCGCTCTCTTGCGTGTCTCGGAGCACTTGTTCCGAGCGGGTGATGGGGAGCAACGGCTTTACCTCAAGGACGAAGGCGCGCTGATCGAGCGGCTCAACGACCCGGCCGGCACCAACTCGGCTCAGCCGTTCCTTTGGCGCAGCACCGCCCCCAGCGTGCAGTGCGCCAAGAATTACGCCGCCATCGGCGTTAACGGCATGCTGACGGTGACGAGCAAAGAGATCAGCTGCGAGCCGCTGGGCTTCGGCAAGCACACCTGCGGCATGGCCGCCGGCTGGATTCTCTTTCACCGCAACGACACGACCAACTGGAGCGGACAAAACCCGTGCGCCTTCCCAGTCGCGGTCGCGGTCGGCGGGACGGCGCTCGCGCCTACCGCCGGCGGTTTGCGTCCGCTGTGGTTACGCTGACGCGCCTGAACATTCATCGCATTGGCTGCCAAATCGCAGCTCGAATCGCAGAAGCTTTCGTGGCGAAGCCCGGCCACCCTGCACGCTCGAGATTTTTTCACAGGGAGATCGGGAGATCGGGAGCCGTGCGAGCCCTGAATTTGAGGGTCGCGCTGTCACCCGCGAGTCTGAAGGACGCGCGCTCGGCGTCTCCCAAGGAAATAATTTTTGTTTTGGTCCTCCAAAACAAAAATTGCGCCCCTCGCACGGCTCCCGAACTCC
>JAYUYU010000549.1:0-4991 GCA_043752365.1 Myxococcales bacterium
GAATGCCATCCGCAAGATCACACCGAACGGCACCGTCACGACCTTGCTCGGCAGCCCCGGCGTTCGGGGCTGGGCCGATGGTGCCGCGGCGCTCACCATCTTGAGCCATCCGTCAGCCGTGCGCTGGGACGCGTCGCGAAATATCCTCTGGTTTCTCGATCACGATGGCGGACACAGGCTACGCCAGTTTGACGGCTCGACCGCGACGACCCTGTTTGGACCCAAGGACGCCGCCTATATCGCAGCCAGCTTTCAGGATGGTGCGGACCCGCGCTTCTCATACCCGGAGGGCTTGACGGTGACGCCAAACGGCGTCGTCTACATCGCCGATGTAGGAAACAACCGCATCCGCCGAGCGCGCTAGCGACAACGTGCGCCGCATGTCGATCCCGCTAAGGACTTCTCGAATTCGACAAATCGTGGCGGCGGCGGCGCTGCTCGCGTTGAGCGTAGCGAGCGGTTGCCGGTTTGGTTACGACATGGTCGACCCGAGTGGCGGAGCACCTTCGACGGGGGCTACCGGCAAGGGTGGCAGCGCGGGGCACGGTGGGGTGTCGAGCGGCGCGGGGGGCGCCTCAGGCGCAAGCGGCGCCCAGCAAATTAGCCTTGGCGGCTGCACCCTGCAGTCGAACGGCGGTGTCGCCTACCAGGTCGGCGACGTCGCCAAGCTCACGGGGTTTCATCTGATTCGCTCAATCAGCAGCGGCAACTGTCTGCAGACTGCGGGCTGTCTAGTTGCGGTTGACGCGGCTTACGAGCAGGCGACCTGCAGCAACGAGGCCTGTCAGATTTTTCAGTCGGTAGAGCGAGACGATGGCTGGTACTCGCTGCAAAACGTATCAAGCGGTTACTGCTTGGACGCAGGCGGCAACCTGGCGGACGACGCTCTGCACGACGGCACCTGCGTGCCCGCTGGCCATAGCGACGAAGCTCGCGAAAGCTTTCAGGTGGTGTGCGACGGTGGCGACAGCTGGCGCCTCGTCAATCGAGCCACGCAGGCTTACGTCGGCGTAGCGAAGAGCGACGCGGGCGTCGACTTTCGGACTCAGCTCGGCGGAGATGAGCAACGCTTTACGGTCGACAGTCGCGCGAGTGTCTTCCACGCCATCCTGCCCACGTCCGAGGCAGACCCCGGCACCTTATGGCGTTACGTCTCGCGCAAACCGAGAACCGGCTGGGAACGGCCGACTTTCGACGACCGCGCTTGGCTCGAAGGGCCGGGCGGCTTCGGCGACGGCCTCGCCATTAGTTCGCCCACCCGAACGCCCTGGACCGACGCGGAGATTTGGCTCCGCCGTAGCTTCACGCTCGCCACGCTGCCGAGCGCGCTCCACCTCCGCATCAATCACGACTTCAAGGCCGAGGTCTACATCAACGGGATTGAAGTCGCCGCGCTCCCCACTTGGACGTCCGGGTATCGCGTTGTTCCGCTCAACGACTCGGCGCTTGCTAACTTTACACTCGGCGAAAATACTATCGCGGTCCATTGTACCGCCGACGTTGACGGCGAACAATTCATCGACGTCGGTCTAGGCACCTTCGGCTGGTGAGGGCGGCGTTCACCGCCCTTGAAAGCGCCGAAACTCCAAGCTCGATCGGGTGCTGTGGAGTGACCGTTACTGGCTGTAACGGCAAACCCCGAACGAAAGCTGCGCGCCTTCGTCCCCCACCGCCACGAAACAGGTGTGACGGCTGATGAAGCATTCGTACGTGTTGTCTAGCGAACAGGGCTGCTGACAGATGTCACCGTACAGGTCGCTGCCGAACAGGCAGATGCTACCGCGCTGGCAGCGCGCGCCGTCGTTGCACCTGTCATCTCTGGCAACGCTACCTTCGGCGACGCACTGCGTGCGCCCGTCTAGATACTGACAGTAGCTGCCGGGCGGGCATTTGTCGTCATAGGGCACGCAATCGTTGGCCATGGCTGGCGCGCCAGGGGTGCCTCCGTCTGACGCGCCAGGCGTGCCTCCGTCTGACATAGTGACCGTCGCTTGAGTTGGATCTTTCTGGCTGTGACCGCCGCAGCTAAGAAAGATTGCACCCGCGCTCAACGCCGCACTCAGTAGCCCGCGTCGCTCTCCCCAACTTTCCCTGTCACCCATTGCGCAAGCCTAGCGCGCCCAACCCCAGCTTGCTAGGAAGCGAGCCTAGGCGTCGCGAACCTCCACCACGTCGGCGGTGCCGCGCGCGCCGCCTGCGATCCACGCCGCGTGCACGCGGTACATCACGCCGTTGCGGCGCAGGGCCTCGTTGTCTTGCCTGTCGCACCAGTCAGCCATCGCGATCAGGCGAGCTGGCAGGTAGCCCAAGAGGGCCGAGGCCGGGTACCGCAGGCGGGCGGCCTCACCGGCGTAGGCGTCCAGAAAGGCGTGGACCCGTTCAGCGATCTGCAGCGGCAAGAAGTCGGTGCGCCCCCACGTGGAGCCATCGACGACGGATTCGTCCACGTGGGGCGTGAGCGGCAAGTAACGGTAAGCGGTGTACGCCAGGTCCCACAGCCGTGGGCCGGGGTAGCAAATATCGAAATCGATGGCCCCAACGAACTCGCCCTTCCTGAAAACGTGGTTGTAGGGAGCAAAGTCTACGTGGCAGATCACGTCTGCAGGCAGCTTGCCCGGCCACCACCAAACATCGTCACGGTGACGTTCGAAGCTGGCCGTCGCGTCGTGCCATTGGCGGAGCCGCCTGGCCACGGTGGTGAGGACGTCGGTGGACCACAACCAAACGGGATGATCGTGGACGACCTCGCCAGCGATGAATGACCACACGTCCCGACCCTGCTCGTCAGTACCCAGCGGTTCCGGTACCCACGTCACGCCCTGGGCGCGCACGTGCGTGAGTAGCCGCTGAATGGTGGCGGACTGCGGCTTGGTGGGCTTTCGAACCGTGGAACCCACCCGCACCGCGCCGCCCATGTTGCCACCGCTCAGCGCTTGCTCGTCCATGGCGCTATCCTGTTCCTCATCGAAGCCACACGCTCCAGAGCAGCTTAGACCAGTTCGTGCTGGGTGCATCCGGCCAGGTCGGCACGCAAGGGGAATGGCAGGCGGGTCTCGTGCGTCTCGGCAGGTCGACCTCCGCCGGCAGCGTTAGCGTCGAAGCCATGACGGTACGTTTCAGTCATGGTATCCACAATGACGACGGCAGCGTCGGCTTCAACGCGGGCGCGCAAGCGACGGCGCTTGATGGCGAAACCACCTACGGCCAGGCCTTGAGCGGCTTTTGCGCACGCTTTGAATCACGATGGGTAGCATCTCGGCGAGCGCCTCCCAGTGTGGGCAGAGCGAGAGCCTCTTGACGGCGAGTTAGTGGATAGTCGCGAGCGCGCCTTCATTCGCGTCGACGTGCCCGTCGGCGTTCAAGTCATCGTGCAGGGTCGCTGTCAGCTGCATCTCGAACGGGGCCGTGACTGACGGATGGTCACGCCCATCGAGCACCGCGAGCCCATTCACTACGGCGGCGCTATCCACGACGGCGTTGCGCAGCCAGGCGGATACATCGAAGGCAAGCAGCAGAGAGTGTCCCTCTATTACCGTGAACGCCGCGCCTGGGATGGGTAGGTCGAGCGGCGCCGCGCTCAGGACGGCGAATGGCACGTCGTCCGCGCGCGTTCCGTAGGCGGCGATGCTAGCGGGCCCGGTCGTGACGCCCCTGGGAAGCGTCGACAGCGAAGTGGGCGCAAGCAAGAGGTGCAATCCGCAATACTCACCCACCGGAAGGTCCCCGACGTCGACCCCTGACACCAGGTTGCCTTCGACTCGTCGCTGGTTGATGGCCACCTCTTCGGCGCCCGCGACACATGGGACGGCCGTCATGCTTGCGACCGAAAGCCACAGCTCTTGCACGCGGGTGGCGTCACCCGCTTCTCCCACGGTCGCGATTGACGGATCAGTGGAGCGAAGGGCTAAACGCAGGCTCGCGGTCGCGCTCGGGTTGCCTGTTTCAGAGCCCGCACAGCCGCCGATGAACGGCATCACCATGGCACAGGCGGCGGCGAGCCGCGCGCACAGGGAGAGTATGACTGCGCGTTTCATTCGTCCTGGTCTCCTTCGGGTTCCACGCTCAGCGGGAAAAGTTGCAGATTCAGTTGCACCACCTGAACGGGATCCTCCTCGAGCGCGCTCAGCTCTAGCAGCTCGCGGCGAAAGCGCTGCAGCCGTTGCTTGAGCCGAGCAATCCCCGCATCGCCCAAGCAAAGCGTGAGAGCTGAAATGTCGCGCTCTGTCGAGCGCACCAAATCCAGGGACTCGGCTGCGCGCTGCATCATCATTCGATGGTAGTTGTGGATGTGAAGTCCCTGAGTCTCGGCTCCCGTCGAGACCAATGGCTCGCCCTGCTTTACGCGCGCGCCATCAGACACCAAAAGACCGAGCTCAAGCAGGACCCTGAGCGCCTCGGCTGCCTGGGCGGTCGTGATCCTAGGGCACATTCGCCTTGCGATCCATGCCGGCTCGTCACGAAAGTCGCGCCGCGCAGCCAGCTCACGCACGGCGGGGAAGTACCAGGTGGAGTGATAGGCGGCGTGTCGAAGCTCGAGCTTGTGATGACTTCGGTAGCGACGAAAGCCCGTCAGCTTCTGGTAAGCCTCATTGCGCTCCTTGGTCGGACCGGCTTGGTTGAACGAAACCAGGTCGACGAAGTACGCCGCGTCTTCACCGCGTAGCCCGCAAGCCTCCGCGAAACGCGCCGACATCTCGCGGGTGAGGTTGCGTGCGCCATCCATCACCAACTTCAGGTAGTTCGGTGAGCGAAGCTTTGCTCGCAACGAAAAGGCGCGGAACGAGAAGGATGAACCGCGGGCTTTGCGAAACAGGTAGTAGTCGCGCAGGTATGCCCGATAATCGAGGTACCCGAATACTTCTGGCGCGCGTTCCTTTTCGCCCACTGCTGTATACTGAAGGTAACAGGGGCGACGAGGTTGTACAGCACAATTTAGCTTGTAAACCGTATACAGGTGTATACGGAATCTGGTCGCACTCCGTATTCAAGGG
>JAYUYU010000550.1:0-4990 GCA_043752365.1 Myxococcales bacterium
AGCGATTCTTGGAAGCCGGCGTTCAGGCGTGCCGCACGAACGCGCGTGACGTGTTCGAAGCCATCGTCTGCGAAAACCCTTTTCTGGTGGACCATTTTCCGCCCTTGAATTTCAACCAAGCCATCATGAAGGCCATCTTCATGGAAGTACCGCTCGCGCGGGTCGAAGGGCTCGCGCGCCGCATCACGCCCGAGCTGTCGCGCATGGCGGCCGGCTACGCCAGCGAGCGCCGTGCCGCCGGGCGCCCCGTGCCAAAAGACGCCGAGTTTCTCGCCCAATACGGAGCTACCTAATGCTTTTCGATCCACACATTCACATGACCTCGCGCACGACTGACGATTACCAGGCGATGGCCGACGCGGGCATTCGCGCCATCGTCGAGCCGGCGTTTTGGCTGGGGCAACCGCGTACGCACCTAGGCAGCTTCGAAGACTATTTCTTGGCGCTGCTGGGTTGGGAGCGCTTTCGCGCCGCACAGTTCGGCATTCGCCACTTGTGCACGATGGGCCTGAACCCGAAAGAAGCGAACAACAGCCGCTTGGCTGACGGCGTGATGGAGCTGCTACGCCTGTACGTCGAGAAAGACGGCGTGGTCGCGGTCGGCGAAATTGGCTACGACGACGTCACGCCCGCGGAGGAAAAGTATTTCGCGGCGCAGATCGAGCTGGCCAAGGACGCGGGCCTGCCGATCTTGATTCACACGCCCCACCGCGACAAAAAGCGCGGCACCGAGCGCACGCTGGCGCTCGTGAAAGAGAGCGGAATCTCGCCCGCCTTGACGCTGATCGATCACAACAACGAGGAGACGATCGCGTCCGTGCTCGACTCGGGGTGCTGGGCCGGCCACTCCATTTACCCGAACACCAAGATGGACGAACCGCGCATGGTGGCGATCGTGAAAGAGTACGGCGCCGAGAAGGTGCTAATTAACTCCGCCGCCGACTGGGGCGTGAGCGACCCGTTGAAGGTGCCGAAGACTGCCCAAGCCATGAAGGCGGCCGGGATCTCGGCGGAGGCGGTCGACACGATTTGCTGGAAGAATCCGGTCAATTTCTTCGCCCAGAGCGGTCGCTTCGACGTCAAGGAGTTCGGGCTCGATTTGACGGTGGATCAGCGGCAGTTGTTTCAGGGCAACTCGGTGCTTCGCGGGCAAGCGCCGCGCACGGACGCCGAGTAGGTTAGGCCGACCTTGCAGCAGACGTTGGTTTTGAACGTGGTGGGGCTGACACCGGCTCTGATAGGCCAGCACACGCCGGCCTTGCGCGCCTTTCGCGACGCCCACGCCGTGCGTCCGCTGCGGACCATTTTGCCCGCCGTGACGTGCTCGGTGCAGTCGACATTTTTGACCGGCAAGTTGCCGCGTGAGCACGGTGTCGTCGGCAACGGCTGGTATTTCCGCGACCTGTCGCAGGTGTGGTTGTGGCGGCAGTCCAACCAGCTGGTCGCTGGCGAGAAGCTTTGGGACGAGGCCAAGCGGCGTGATCCGAGCTTCACGGTGGCGAAGTTGTTCTGGTGGTACAACATGTATTCGAGCGCGGACATTTCCGTCACGCCGCGCCCCATGTACACGGCCGACGGCCGCAAGCTGCCCGACGTGTACACGGACCCGCCCGAGCTACGCGCGGAGCTGAGCCAGGCGCTGGGCATGTTCCCGCTCTTCAATTTTTGGGGCCCGCGCGCCGACATCAGCTCCACCAGCTGGATCGCGAAGTCGGCCGAGTACATCATCGAAAAGAGCGCGCCCACACTCACGCTCGTCTACCTGCCGCACCTTGACTACGATTTGCAGCGCTTCGGGCCCAATGACCCGCGCATCGCCAAGGCGCTGGGCGAGGTGGACGCGGTGTGTGGGCAGCTGTTCGAGTTGGCAAAGCAGAAAGGGCTGCGCGTGGTCGTGCTGTCGGAGTACGGCATCACGCAAGTTTCGGACGCCGTTCACGTCAACCGCGCCCTACGCGACGCCGGCTTCTTGCAGGTGAGGGAGGAGCTCGGGCGTGAGCAGCTCGACGCCGGAGCCAGCCGCGCATTCGCGGTCGCCGACCATCAGGTAGCGCACGTGTACCTCAAAAATACGGCTGATTTGCGGGCTGTGCGCGCCCTGTGTGAAAAGCTCGACGGCGTCGAGCAGGTGCTGGACGGACCCGGCAAGCAGGCGGCCGGGCTCGATCACGAGCGCGCAGGCGAGCTCGTGCTGGTGTCGCGCGCCGATCGCTGGTTCAGCTACTACTTCTGGCACGACGACGCGCGGGCGCCCGACTACGCGCGCACCGTCGATATTCATTTGAAGCCCGGCTACGACCCGGTCGAGCTGTTCATCGACCCGAAGTTGAGCTTCCCACGGCTCAAGGTGGGCCGGCGTTTGTTGGCGCGAAAGCTCGGCTTTCGTAACTTACTCGACGTCATTGCGCTCGACGCCACGCTCGTCAAAGGCTCCCACGGTCGCGTTACCGACCGCGCCGAGGACGGCCCGCTCTTCATGTCTTCCGTGCCGGAGCTGCTGCCGCTCGACGCCGTCGCGGCGACGGACGTGAAGCAGCTGCTGCTACGACACCTGTTCGATTGAAGACGGCTCGAGCGTGGGGCGCGATTGGCGGGCGACCATGGCGGCGTAACGCCCGCCGCGGCGCACGAGCTCACGGTGCGTGCCCTGCTCGACGATCACGCCCGAGTCGAGCACGACGATTTGGTCGGCGTGGGCGATGGTGCTGAGGCGGTGGGCGATGATGAAGGTCGTGCGGTCGCGCAAAAGCTCGTCAATCGACGCTTGAATCAGCTGCTCGCTCTCGGTGTCGAGGCTGCTGGTCGCTTCGTCCAAGATCAGCAGCTTGGGGTCGGCCAGCAAGGCGCGCGCGATGGACAGGCGCTGGCGCTGACCACCCGAGAGCTTGACCCCGCGCTCACCGATCAATGTGTCGTAGCCTTCGGGCAAGCGACGAATGAACTCGTCGGCGTTCGCGCGCTGGGCCGCGTCCAACACCTCTTCCTCGCTGGCGTCGGTGCGGCCGTAAGCGATGTTCTCGCGCACGCTGCCGTCGAACAAAAACACCTCTTGCTGCACGATGCCCAGCAGCGAACGGAAGCCTTTCAAGCGTATCTGGCGTAAATCTACGCCGTTCAACAAAATTCGCCCAGCGCTGGGGTCATAGAAGCGCGCCACCAAATCGGTCACGGTGGTTTTGCCTGCGCCGCTCGCGCCCACCAGCGCCACCACGCTGCCGCCGGGCACCGTTAGGCTGAAATCGTGCAGGACCTGCAGCTCGGGGCGATACGAAAACGACACGTGCTCGAAGCGTAGCTCGTCGACGCGCTCGGGCGCGGCGACGGCGTCGGGTGCGTCCGGCTTCTCTTCGGGCTTGTCGAAGACGTCGAACACGCGCTCCATGGCGGCTAGGCCGCGTTGGGTTTCACTAATCGAATTGGCAATTTGCATCACGGGCTCGAGCAAGCGCCACACGTAGCCTTGAAATGCGATCAACACGCCCAGCGTGGCCTGCCCCTTCACCACCAAGTAGCCGCCGAAGCCGATGATCGTCACCTGCGCCAGGGGCATGATCAGCTCCCAAATCAAGCCCACCGAGCGCTGCGCGCGGGTGGCCAGCATCTGCTTTCTGATCACGGTGTGGTGGCCGAGTGTGTAGGCCAGCTGTTCACGCTGCTCGCGGCCAAAGCCGCGCACGATGCGCACGCCGGATAGACCCTCGCTGACCCGCGCGTCGATTTCTTGCCGGTCCTGGCCCATCGACTTCCAGATCACGCGGATGCGCCGCGCCCACAGGTTTTGGACCAGGAGAATTGGCGGCATAGCTACGATCACGGCCGCGGCGATGCGCCAGTTCAGCGTAAAAATGATGCACAACGTGACCACTAGCCGTAGCGACGACAGCACCGGTGACAACAGCGCCTGTTGCAGTAGGCCGGTCGTGCTGTCCACGTCGCTGGAGAGCCGCGACAAAATGCCGCCCGTCTTCATTTCGGTCAGCTCGCCCATCGGCAGGCGCAAGATGCGGTGGAACAACGCACCGCGCAGTTGAAACGCAAGGCGGCTGTTGAGCAGCTGCAGCCGCAGGCTGCGCAGCCACGAGATGCCGGAGCCGAACACGAACAAGCCAGCCATGCCCAGCGCAAAGCCCGTGAGCTGCCCGACTTTTTGCGGGACGGAGAGCTGCTGATTCAAAATGACGCCGTCAATCAGGTGCGCCGAGACGAGTGGCCACGCCATGTCGATGACGATGCCGACGAACGACAGCGCGAACAGCAGCGCCAAGCGCCAGCCGTGCGGACGGAGCCAAACCGCGTAGCGCTTGGCGTACGCGAAACGCGTTTGCGGGTTGCCGCCGGAGCTGGCAAGGGCCGGGGTCGCGCGGATGCTTTGGAAAACGCGGAAGCGCTTGCGTGACGTGTTGAGCGGTGGCGTCACGGGCCGGGGCGAGGGCCGCTCAGTCGGCATCCGGTAGCGATGCGGCTGCTGCCTCGAACGCTTGCAGCTCCTGATCCGTAAAATTGCGCTCGCCCATGAACGCGATGCCCACGACCGCACGCAAGCCACCGGCCTCCGCGCGCACCGGAATGGCGATTGCGGCCTGCGCGTCGACAGCCTTGGCGCCGGGCCGCACGTCGCCGGAGGCGTCGGTTTTCAGGTTGCAGCTGGCGACGACTTCGTCGCGCTCCCAAGCCAGGCCGGCCATTCCCTTACCCTTGGGGATGGTCTCGGTCACTTTGACCACGGGGGGCGGGATATTGACCGAGCTTGCCAGCTTGAGCATGTCGCCTTGCAACAGGTGCACGGTTCCAGCGATGCCGCCGTGGGTGGAGAGAAACGACTTGAGCCATGCCTCGGTTGCCACGGCCGGAACGTAGTGCCGGACCCGGGCAGGAGCCAGCCCCAAAAAGCGCGCCAGAAGACGAGACAGACGGCGCTAGCGCAGGCGCGACTTTTTGACGGGCAAAAGCCGTCAGGCTGGACACACCATTGTCGAGCAGCTGCTATGCT
>JAYUYU010000551.1:0-4981 GCA_043752365.1 Myxococcales bacterium
CCGGAGAACACGATGGCGTTCAGGTCGAGCACGTTTTGAAGTACGGCCAGGCCCTTGCCCAGCGCTCTGCCCATCATTTCGAAGGTTTTTTTACCAGCCTCTTCGCCACGGCGCGCGCTGGCCGAAATGGGCAGCACCTCGGTGGCTTTGCCGCCGAGCTCACCGAAGCGGCGCAGCAGCGCCTTCGTTCCAGAAAATGCCTCGATGCAGCCGCGTTGCCCGCACGCGCACAACGGCGCATGCGGCGACGAGTCGACGTTGTTGTGGCCAATTTCCGCGGCAAAGCCGTTGGCGCCTGGGTACAGCTGGTGCCCGAGCACCAAGCCGCCTCCAATACCGGTGCCGAGCGTGACCATGAGGAAACTGGGGTTGTCGCGACCGTGGCCATACAGCTGCTCGCCCAACGCGGCCGCGGTGGCGTCGTTCTCGACAGCGATCGGACAGCCCAGCCGCTTGGCCAGCTCTTCACCGATCGGCACGCCTTCGAAATGAGGCACGTTGGCGAGCCGCCAGCAGCGGCCCTCGGCGTTCACTTCACCCGGAATGGCAACGCCCACCGCCTCGGGCTTGGATGTGAGCGCCAAAACCGTGTTGGCGATCGCGTCCAAAATTCCCGTCGGCCCCGTGTCGAGGCGCGTGACGGCAGACGTGGATTTGACGACCTCGCCCCCGTCGACCAAGCCGGCTTTGACCGCCGTGCCTCCGAAATCGACTCCAATCAACATGCAAGAGCGAGCGTAGACGAGCGACTGACTGCCAGGCAAGCCGCGCAAGCCGTGCACGCCTTCGATCGAGAGGCCGAATGCGGCACTGCGACACTGCGGCACCGCGGCACTGCGGCCCACGAGGCGGGCAGGGACTAACCAGCTAAGGCCGAGTCAAGTGTGTGGTAGAGTTAGGGATTCAGGAGACGACGAGATTGGAAAAGCTGCGCGTCGCGACGCTCAATATCTGGAACAAGTCGGGGCCCTGGCCGGAGCGACTGTCGCTCATTCGCAAGCAGGTCAAGGACCTTGCACCTGACTTACTTGGGCTGCAGGAAGTACTACGGTTGATCCCGGACGAGCAGGCTCCGCCCGTACCAGCGCCCGACAACGACCAGGCGAGCGAGATTGCGGAGGGGCTCGGCTACCACATCGCTTATGGCAGCGCGGCCGACTACTCGGGCGGCTTGAAGTTCGGCAACGCGCTGCTGACACGCTACAAAATTTTGGACAGCCGTACCTTTCGGCTTCCGGGCGCCGACAGCGGCGAGACACGCTCGATGCTGTATGTGCTGCTCGAAACGCCTTGGGGCAGGCTGCCGGTATTCGTGACGCACTTGAACTGGAAGCTGCACCACGGCGGGGTGCGCTTGAAGCAAGCCGTCTACGCGGCCGAGCGGATTTTCGTGCTGGCGCCGGTCGGTGCCGATTTCCTGCCCCCTATCTTGATGGGTGATTTCAACGCCGACGCCCAATCGGACGAAATTCGCTACTTCAAGGGCCAGCACGTCGTCGACGGCCGCAGCGTCTACTTCGCCGACGTGTGGGACTACGCGGACACGCCCAGCCCCGGCTACACGTACGCTCGCGACAACGCCTACGCGCTCAAGAACCGCGAACCGAACCGGCGCATCGACTATATTTTCGTGCGCGGCCCCGACAAGCAAATGCGCGGTGAGCCCAGCAACGTGCAGCGCGCCTTCGGCGAAAGCGTCCAAGGCAGCGAAGGCACGGTATGGGCTTCCGACCACTACGGCGTAGTCTGCGATTTGAGCATGACGACGTAGCCAAGGTCAGCTCAGGGCGCTAAAACGCTACGCAGCTTGATCACGCCTTCGACGCCTGGCTTGACGCGAGCTTGGCAGGCCAAGCGCCCCTTGCCCCCGAGCAACGGAATGAGATCGCGCTCGGCGTCGTTCTGCGGCTCCAGCAGCTCTTCGCCTTCGAGCACTTCGACCTGACAGGTGCCGCAGCTAGCCGAGCGGCACGAGAACGGAATAGGCGCGAAGTGGTGGTCGCAAATGTCGACGATCTCACCGCCCTCGGGTACTTCGATGCGTTTTTCAGCGCCGAAGCGATTGGCTACGAACACCAGCGTGGCCATAGAAGCGCCCCACCATAGCATTAGGGGCGCCGCGGAGGGCCAGGCCTTCGCCCCGGGTGCACAATGTGTTTTGCTGCACGCGGAGCATGAGCACTGCCGCTGAAGACGACCCTTTTGGATGGGTCGGAGCCACCGTCGACGGGAAATACCGCGTCGATGAGGTCGTGGGCCACGGCGGTTTCGGCATCGTGTACCGCGCGCATCACCTGGGCTTCGAGGAGAAGGTCGCGCTGAAGTGCTTGAAGCTGCCCAAGGAGTTGCAGGGCGGCGACCGCGACCGCTTCCGTGACAGCCTGGTGGCCGAGGGGCGCTTGCTGCTGCAGCTGTCGCGCGCCACCACCGGCGTCGTGCAGGCGCTGGACGTGGGGGCGGTGGTTTCGCCGAGCAAGATCTGGACGCCATACCTGGTGCTGGAGTGGCTGGAGGGCGCCCCGCTGGACCGCGACTTGTTGCAGCGACGTCAGGCCGGCGAAGGCGGGCGCAGCATGGGCGAGGCCATCGAGCTGCTGGACGGCGCCGTTCGAGCTCTGGGCGTCGCGCACGGCATGAGCATCGCGCACCGCGACATCAAGCCGGCGAATCTGTTTTTGGTCGAGGTGGCGGGCCGGCGCACCATCAAGGTGCTCGATTTCGGCATCGCCAAGGTGCTGGCCGAGTCGGACAGCGTGACGCGCGCTTTCGAGGAAACGGGCGGCACGGTGGCCGCTTTCACGGCGCGCTACGGCGCACCCGAGCAATTCAGCCGCCGCTTTGGCGCCACCGGGCCGTGGACGGACGTGTTCGCGCTGGCGCTGGTATTGGTAGAGGTCGTGTTGGGCGCGCCGGCCCTGGAAGGCACCGACGCCGCGCAGCTGTTCGTGGCCGCTTCGGACAAGCTGATTCGGCCCACGTTGCGCGGGCGCGGCTTCGATCCAGGCGACGCCGTCGAGGCCGTGCTGGCGACTGCGCTCTCGGTCGAGCCGCGCGAGCGCTATCCGAACGCGACGGCTTTTTGGGATGCGCTCACGTCCGCCGCCCGAAACGAGCCGGCGCGCCTGAGCGCCCGTCCACCAAAAATCGATCACGACCGCCCAACGCAAGAAATCAGCGGTGACTCGGCTGCGGCATCCCCCTTTTCGATGAGCGGCGGCTACCCATCTGCACCGGGAGGACCCCAGGCGCCTAGCTCCCAGCCCACGCGCGACGCCGCCAGCTCGCTCACCGAGCTCAGCTCGAGCCACGGTATTCGCGCGTTGGATACGGCTGCCCTGACGCAGACGCCCAGGCGCGGCAGCTTCGTGAGCCTGCTGGGCGTTGCGCTGCTGGCTGCCGGTGGAGCCGTCGCGGGCGTGATGTACCTGAGCCAGCAGCCGCCGACACCGGCCGCCGTTGGCGAGCCCAACGGTAGCCGCGAGAAAGCCAATACCTCGCCAGAAATTGCCGCGCCTGCGGCCTCGACGGAAGCCGCGCGTAACGGACAAGCACCACGGCCGAGCGCGGCAGCAGCGCTGAGCAGGCCTCCTGCCACCGGCGCCGGCGTGGGCGTGCCGTGGCCGGGTACGCAGTTTCGCCAGGTCAGCTCGGGCGAGCTCGAGCCGAGCGGCCTGTGGCTCGATGGATTTCGCATTGTGCGGCGGCCCGAGCCGGCGGGTAGCTTTGACCAGGCATTCCGCGCTTGCGGCGAGCTTGGCCTCAGCCTGTGCACCGAGTCGCAGTGGCAGCTAGCCTGCTCGGCGTTCAGCGAAATCGGCAAGGACCGTTCGCTGACCGACAGCTTGGAGCCGGGAGGCGTCGTCGAGCGCGGCGGCCCGGCGTGTGACGCGCGGCGCGTGGTCGGGGCCAACGACGCAGCGCAAGACTTGGGGCTATGCTGCGAACGCAGCATTGGCTTGACCAGCAAGAACCTGCAAAAGCAATTCCTGAGCTCGACGGGTGGCGTGCTGAAAAAGCTCGAGAATGCGCTTAACCAACACGACAGCGCGGCGCTTTTGGAGCTGCTGGACGACAAGCTAAAGCTCGACGGCGTGGAACACCGCAAAGCTTCGGTCGTCGCGCTGTTCGCTCAAACCTTCAAGGCTGCGCCCGACTTGATCGTCACGCACGAGAGCTGCGACGTTTCGGTACAAGCCAACAAGGTCGTCAAGAAGTCGCGCCGCGGTCGCAAGCTCGGCAGCAGCACCAGCTACGAGACCATTTCGTGGACGGCGGCCTGCAAGCAAATACGCCACCAGCATGGCGAGGCGACGCTGGCGAGCGCCGAGTACCTGTTCAGCCCCGCCAGCAAGCTGCGCAGCTTGTCGGCCAAAAACCAAACGAGCGAGTGATGCGAGCCGTCGTGCAGCGTGTGACCCGCGCAGAAGTCAGCGTCGACGGCGAGCTTACCGGACGCATCGACGCCGGCTTGTGCGTTCTGGTGGGCGTCGGCAAGGACGACGCCCAGGCTGATGCTACGGCTCTAGCCGACAAGGTCGTGCGACTGCGTATTTTCGAGGACGACGCCGGCAAGATGAACCGCAGCGTGCTCGACATGGGCGGCGCGCTGTTGGCGGTGTCCCAGTTCACCCTGTACGGGGACACCAGCCGCGGACGGCGCCCCAGCTTCGTGGGCGCCATGGAGCCGGGCCGCGCCGAGCAGTTGTTCGAATGTTTCTGCACTGCGGCGCGAAACCTGGGCGTCACGGTTGCGACTGGCCGCTTTCGGACCCACATGTCGGTGTCGCTCGTAAACGACGGTCCCGTCACAATCCTGGTCGATACGGAGAAACTCACAGCGCCGTGAAGAATCCCCCCAAGCCTGCTCCAGGCCCGCTGGCAGCCGCCCCCGGCGGCGCGCTAGGCGTCCCGGAATGGACGCGGCGTTTGAGCCGATTGCTCGACGGTGCCATTCGAATTCCGGGAACCGAATGGCGAATCG
>JAYUYU010000552.1:0-4976 GCA_043752365.1 Myxococcales bacterium
GGCCACGCGCGCCTGCGCCGCCGTGTCATGCGCCTGGATGTGTCGTGGGAACGCGTCGCACGCCGCTACGCGCAGCTGTATCGCAAAGCCGCCAGCTAAGCTCCCACCACCGAGCTCAGCCGCCGGCGCCGCCGGTTGTTTGCCCCGCCGTCGACGGGCTCCCGCTTACACCCGGCGCACCCGCGTCCGGCAGTGGTGGGGCGCCACCTTCGGACGCGCCACCAGTGTGCGCGCCAGCAGTCGGTCCGGCGCCGCCAGCGCCACCCACACCGCCGCTGCTGCTGACGACTGTGACCTGTTCGCAAGTCTCGAGCGCGTCGTTCAGCTTGGCCGTTGCCAAGCAAGGCGACAACTCACGACACGACGCGGCGCCTTCGTACGTCGTCACGCAAGCCGACACGCTGCTGTCGTAATATTCGTAGCAGCCGCTACCACCGCCTGGGCGCAAGAAGCCCGGACACTTGGGAAAGGCCGGCGAGTCGCAGCGGAGCCGGTCGTACGCGGCGTTGGCGGCCTTGAGCAGGCGCGCGCAGGCGTCGTCTTCAGAGACGAGCGCCCCCTCGCCGCTGGGTTGGCTGGCGCCTTCCACGGCCGGCACGAACGGCTCCGTGTCCTCCGAGGAGGTGCAGCTGGCGTACAGGGGTAGACCCAGGAACGCCGACAACAGGCAGGTGCGTCCCCAGAGCGAAAGCGAAGTGGAAGGGATCCGAGCGAACATCGGGCGGGATGGTAGCCCCGTCTGTCGCAGCTTTCTAGGGAGACGAGCAGCCCCGTTGACGGCGCCCGCCTGCTTGGATACCCCGACGGGATACATGCCCATTCGCCGCGCCCTGCTTTCCGTGTCTGACAAAACCGGCCTGATCGAGCTAGCCCGCGCGCTCTCCAGCCGCGGGGTCGAGCTGCTGTCCACCGGCGGTACCTTCAAGGCGCTCGCCGCTGCGGGCATCCCGGTCCAAACGGTAGAGAGCTACACCGGCTCCCCCGAGGTCATGGACGGTCGCGTCAAGACCCTCCACCCCCGCATCCACGGCGCGCTGCTGTCGCGCACCGGCACGGACGACGCCGATTTGGAGCGCATCGGTGGCAAGCCAATCGATCTGGTCGTCGTCAACCTCTACCCGTTCGAAGAGACGCTGGCCAAGCCGGGCGTGCCATTCGAAGAGTTGATCGAGAACATCGACATTGGGGGACCCAGCATGCTGCGCTCGGCCGCCAAGAATCACGACCGCGTGACAGTCGTGTGCGACCCCAGCGACTACGCCGTCATTCTCGATGAGCTCAAGCGCGACGGCGACGTCGGCCGCCTGACGAAAGAGCGTCTGGCCGCCAAGGCCTTCGCGCACACGGCCGCGTACGACGCCGCCATCAGCGGCTGGCTCTCGGCCCGCGGTGAAGCCGACGGCTACCCGCGCTTCTACTCGCTCGTGCTCGAAAAGGCGTACCCGCTCCGCTATGGCGAAAACCCGCACCAGTCCGGCGCCTTCTACAAAGAACGCAAAGCGCTGGTCGGCTCGCTGGGCCGCGCCGAAAGCATGGGCAGCGGCTCCAAGGAGCTGTCCTTCAACAACCTGGTCGACGTCGAAGCCGCGCTCGACGCCGTGCGCGAGTTCGAAAACCCCGCAGCCGTGGTGGTGAAGCACACCAACCCGTGCGGCGTGGCCACGGCCCCCACGCTGGCCGACGCCTACCGGGCGGCGCGCGACGCCGACGGCATGAGCGCTTTCGGCGGCATCATTGCCCTCAACCGCCAGGTCGACGACGCCACCGCCGCCATCCTGGCCGAGACGTTCCTCGAAGCCATCATCGCGCCCGGCTTCGCGGACGGCGCGCTCGAGCGCCTGCGCGCCAAGCAGGCCCTGCGCTTGCTTTCCACGGGCGGCTGGCTCGGCGCCGCTCACCAGGCGCGACAGTTCAAGCGCGTCGGCGGCGGCTTCGTCATTCAAGGTCGCGACGCCACCGGCCAAGGCGAAGTGCTGAAGGGCCGCGTCGTGACGGATCGCCAACCGACCGCGGCCGAGCTGTCCTCGCTCGACTTCGCCTGGATGGTCTGTAAACACGTGAAGAGCAACGCCATCGTGCTGGCAGCCCCCGGCAAGAGTCCCGGCATCTACGAGACCGTGGGCATCGGGGGCGGCCAAACCGCGCGCGTGACGGCCGTCCGCGTCGCGTGCGACAAAGCCGGCGACCGCGCCAAGGGCTCCGTCCTGGCCTCCGACGCTTTCTTCCCCTTCCCCGACGGCGTCAAAGCTGCCGCCGCGGCCGGTGTCGCCGCCATCGCGCAGCCCGGCGGCTCCAAGAAGGACGACGACGTCATTCGCGCTGCGAACGACGCCGGGATCGCCATGATTTTCACGAGTGTGCGGCACTTTCGGCATTGAGCCGAAGGCTCAATGTCGAAAGTATCTGGGTTTTCATTTGCGCTGCCGTTGAGTGCCCTGCGTCTGTCGCGGCCGGTGGCTGTAATTGCTCCGGCCTCGCCGGTTTGTCGCGGCCGGGTCTCTGAGACGATCGTGATCTGATCGTGCCAAGACCCCAAAGGTGACTCCATTCGCTGGGGCGAAAGCCCCAGCGAAGTGCGACCGGAGGCGTCCTTCGAGAGCGCGACCTAGGAGGTCCTCCGAGAGCGCGACCTAGGAGGTCCTTCGAGAACGCGACCTGGGAGGTGTTGCGAGAGCGCGACCGGTGAGGTCTTGCCAGCGGATTCGTGCGGCTTGCGAGAAGGCGACCTGACCCCTAACCCCTCCGCCGGCTGGCCCCTGGTCCCTGACCCCTGACCCCCAAGACTTTCAGTTTGCGAGAAGGCGACCTGGGAGGTCTTGCGAGAAGCGACCTGAGAAGTCTTGCGAGAAGGACTTGAAAGGTCTTGCTCGCGGATTCGCGCGGCTTGCGAAAGCGCGCCCTAACCCCTGACCCCTTTGCCGGCTGCTCCCTGACCCCTGACCCCTGATCGCCAAGACTTTCAACGACTTGGGTGCTCACCCTTCAGGTTCTACGAAAGGCTGAGCCAAGGGGGCGCCGCGCTGTAGCAGGGCGCGTTTGGGGCACGGGCAGCGGCTCCGGGCGCGGGCTGGCGCGAGTCGGTGCGCTTGGGTACCGCGCGTGCGAGGTGGCGCGACGGCTGCACAAAAGTGTTCGCACAAATTTGGCCCAGCGCGTCGCGACATGAGAATCACTTCGATAACAGCTCATGGTCGTCATCCCGCGAAATTGCGACGTCTGCAAAACCGAGTTCGAGCTGCACTTCCGCTATCAAATGGAAGAGCGGAGCGAGCTGACCGAGGGCGGCGCGTCCATCACGCGTTACGCCTTCTACTGCTCCCAGCGATGCCTGGAAGGGAGCCACAAAGAGCGCTCCGACGGCCAGGTGGCGTGCGGTGCCTGCGCCACGCGCTTCACGGTCGAGCTAGCCGCCCACGTGCTCTTCACGGGCGGCCAGCGCAACTACGCTTGCGGCCCTGACTGCCGCGCGCGCATCCTCGAAGGCGTACGCAGCGTACGCCTGGGCGAGCTGCGTCAAAGCGAGTTCGATCTGCCAGGCGACGCGGAGCCCCTGCCCGAGGCCTCGGACAGCATGCGCCTCACCGAGCGCGTCCCGCCCGCGTTGCCGCCCTCCGTTCAGGCCCCACGCTTGGAGTCGCTACCCCCGCCCGCCGAAAGCGAGCGTCGCGCCACCAACCTGCGCCGCCTCCGCCCCGGAAAGCCGCAAGTTCTCGCGGTTTTCAACCACAAGGGCGGCACCGGCAAGACCACCACCTCCGTCCAGGTCGCCGCCGGCTTGGCCGAGAAGGGCGCCAAAGTTCTGCTCGTCGACACCGACGGCCAAGGCAACGTCGCCACTTCCCTCGCCCTCACCTGCGACCGCTCGCTCTACCACGTGATCGTGATGGGCTTATCACTCGAGCAAGCCGTCATCGAGGCGCGCCCCAACTTGGACGTGCTGCCCTCGAACGAAACCTTGGCCGCAGCCGAGCTGTACCTGGCTGGGCAGAAGCGCCGCGACCGCGTCCTGGCGCAACGCCTGGCGCGCGCTCGCGACCTCTACGACTACGTCATCGTCGACTGCTCCCCCAGCCTGTCGCTGATGAATCAGAACGCGTTGGCCTTCGCCGACGCCGTGCTGTGCCCGGTGGCCTGCGACTACCTGTCGTTGGTCGGCGTGCGCCAAGTGCTGCGCACCATCAAGCAGGTCAATCGCATTTTGGGTCACGCGGTCCAGCTGTGGGGCGTGTTGCCCACGCAGTTCGACACGCGCGCGCGCATTTGCCGCGAAGCGCTGGAGACCCTGCGCCAAAATTTCGGAGAAGTCTGCCTCGAGCCGGTTCACTACGTAAGCCGCGTGAAAGAAGCGCCTTCTGTCGGAAAAACGCTGTTCGAGTACGCGCCAACCTCGACCGCAACCGCAGACTATTGGCGCGTGGTGGAAAAACTACTTTCCTCGACTGCCGCGGCATCTTCGCCGCAGGCCGCCGAGCACGCTGGAGGTGTCAAATGAGCGATCGTAACGACTTGCGACAGGCTACGGCCAAGGTGCTCGATCCGACGGACGTAGACGGCGTCTTGTCCCAAACCTACTACTCCACCGCGGCGGGCGCAGGTTCGCGCACCGCCGAGGCGAACAGCGAGAAGCCGACGCACTACAAGGTAATCTGCATCTCCATGTACACCGAGGACCTGAAGCGCCTCGACACCATGGTCGATTCCTTGAAAGCGCGCGGCCTCACCAAAGCAAACCGCAGCGCCCTCATCCGCTACGCCCTCGGCGCCGTGAACCTCGAAACGGTTCCGAAGGGCCTCTAAGGGGGTAGGCCTTGTCACGGCGCGCCAGCTGGCGCGCCCACCAGCCCCTCACGTATCCGTACGTCTCGAGATTTTTTTCACAGGGAGATCGGGAGATCGGGAGTTCTGCGAGCCGAGAATTTTGGGGTTCGAGGGGCGCGGTGCTGCGCAACGCCGTTTACGGCTACTGTCGACACCGT